>JBFZBV010000615.1:0-6818 GCA_041308285.1 Planctomycetota bacterium
CCCGCCGGAGGCAGCTTCAGGCCCGGCGGGAATGGTCAGAAGAACCGTGTCGAAGCCGGCCCCCTCCATCCTGGGCCGGCCCGGCTCACGAAAGCCGGGGAATGCCGAATCGCGCCCCGTACCCGTCGAGGAGCTTCACGGTCTCCTCGTCGAGCTCTATGCCGGCGCGGAGGGCCTTTTCGCGGGCCTCGGCCTCCTTCTCTCCGTGGATGTATATCCTGTCGCGGCCCTCTGCCTTGTGCGAATTCCTGACCTCCTCGAGAATCGAGGCGACGTGGCGCTTGATTTCCGCGGCCTCGCCGAAGAGATTCAGGCTCACGGCTCCGAAGAAATGGGCGATGCCGGAGCTCCGGCCCCTGGTTTCGAACGTGTGGAGGCTCCACTTCCCGATGGAGAGGCCGGCGCAGAGGAGATCCACCAGGAGGCCGAGGCCGTAGCCCTTGTGGCCGCCGAGCTCCTCGCCCTCTCCGCCGAGGAACAGGTGCCCGCCGTCCGGGCAGCTGCTCCAGAACAGCTTCTGGAACTCCTTGGTGTCGCCCGTGCCCTTGCCTGCCTCGTCCACGACCCAGCCCAGGGGCATGTCGAGACCCCTGCGCTCGTAGACCTCAATCTTGCCGTGGGCCACGGTCGTCGTCGCCATGTCGAGCATGAACGGTATTTTCCCCTCCTGGGGGATGGCGAAGCACATGGGGTTCGTGCCCAGGATTCTCTGGCACCCGAAGGTCGGAATCGAGCATATGCGCGTGTTGGTGAAGGCCATCCCGATTTGGTCCCGGGCCGCGGCCTTCTCCGCCCAGAGCCCGGACATGCCGAAATGGTTGGAGTTCCTGACGGCGGCGAATCCCGCGCCGGATTTCCCGGCCTTGGCCATGCACTTGTCCATGGCGATTCTGGAGACGTGCGGCCCCACGCCGCCGTTCCCGTCGATTACCACGGAAAGAGGCGTTTCGTGGACCACGGAAGGCTCGGCCGACGGGGACGAGAAGCCGCCCTTCATGTTCTTCTCGTAGAAATCGAGCCGCGCGACGCCGTGAGAAGGCACGTCGCGAGCGTCCGCCTCTACCAGGACCTCGGCGGTCGAGTCGGCCTGAATCTCGGGATAGCCGAGAGCCTTGAGCACCTTCTTGGTGTATTCCCTGAGCGCCGCGTAGCCGACAGTCCTGCCGCTCATCTGACCTCCTTGCGAAGGCCCGGGCTGGCGCCGTCCCCTTCTCCGGTTCGGGCCCGCCCGGGACGCGGGATAAAACCCTTCGAAACGGGCAATCCGGCGCGCCTGCACAGCCGCGCCGGCGGAAACCTTGATATAAAAAACAGCCGGGCGATGCAACCGATTTCCCGGCGGGGCGGCAGGCGCATGGGCCTGATTGACAGGGCTGAAGCCGTGTGTTATTGAGGGTCCGGGGACTCGGGCGCCGCCCGGCCGATTGCCTGGCGGGCTCCCGCCCCGGAAGGGAGCGGCAGATGGCTTCTAATCCCGTGAAGATGAAGTACGGAACCCGGACGATTGAGGTGTCGGTGCCCGCGGAGAATCTCCTGGGGGTGATTGAGAAGGATCCGCCGCCGAGGGGGGACGGCGAGGAGGAGGCGGTCAGGAAGGCGCTCGCCTCGCCCGTAGGATCGCCCGGACTGAAGGGGATACTCAAGCGCGGCCAGACGGTGGCGGTAATCGTGTCGGACGTCACTCGCCTGTGGCACAGGCCTTTCGCATACCTCCCCCTGCTCGTGGAGGAGATTGAAGCCGCCGGCGTGAGGGAACAGGACATCCGCTTCATCGTCGCCCTCGGGCTGCACCGCCGGCAGACCGCCGAGGAGCATGCGAAAATCCTGGGGCCGGCCCTCGCCGGCAGGTTCAGGATTGAGGACCACGACGCCAGGGACGAGGGCAACCTCGTCTCCCTGGGCAAGACGAGCTTCGGGACGCCCGTGTCCGTCAACAAGACGGCGATGGACTGCGACCACATGGTCGTAACGGGATGCTGCACATACCACCCGTTCTTCGGCTGGGGCGGCGGGAAGAAGTCCGTACTCCCCGGGATTGCGGGGTTCGAGTCGGTCCAGGCCAACCACCGCTGGGTCCTCAGCGAACGGGTCGGAGGGGGGCAGCGGCCCGAGGCGCGCAACGGCAACGTGAAGGACAACCCGGTCCACCTTGACGCGGTTGAAGCCTGCCGCATGGTCGACCCCTCGTTCATGCTCAACGTAATCATGGGGTACGACGGCAGGATTGCGCGCGCGGTCGCCGGCCACTGGGAAAAGGCCCACGACCGCGCCTGCGGGATTGTCGAGGAGATGTACGGCGTCCGCATACCGGAGCTGGCCGACCTGACGATAGCGTCCCAGGGCGGCTTCCCCAAGGACATCGAGTTCTACCAGACGGGCAAGGCGGTCTACAACGCGCAGGACTCGGTGAAGCCCGGCGGGACGCTCATAGTGCTCAGCGAATGCAGCGAAGGCCTGGGCCCCGAGGACGCGCGGAGAATCTTCCTGGACTTCGAGACGACGGAGGAGCGGGAACGCGACGTGAGGAGCCTCTTCTCGGTGCCGAAGTACGTGTGCTGGTACATCTGCGCAGCCGCGGACAAGTACGATCTCATCGTGGTGAGCGCCATAGACAAGGCCCTGCTGCGCAAGACCTCAATCCGCGTTGCGAGGACGCTGGACGAGGCGCTCGGCATGGCTTACGCGAAGAAGGGCCGCAGCCTGTCGACCTACGTCATCCCGCTCGGATCGAGCGTGCTCCCGATACTGGGATCGTGACCGCGGCCGGCCTGCCGGGCCCCGTCATTCCCCAAATCCGTCAGTCGACCGCGCAGATGAAGCACTTGAGGTACCGGCTCTCCGGGCATGCCGGGTTCACGGGATGGTCCGGCGCCTGCCCCCTGCGTTCCACGATTCGCACGCTCCTGCCTGCGTCGGCGGCGGCCTCCGCGAGCATCCGCTCGAACCGCTCCTCGCTCAGGAGGCCCGAGCAGGAGCATGCGGCGAGGAATCCGCCCGCCTCGACGACCCTGAGAGCGAGCCTGTTGAGGGCCCTGTAAGCCTTGACCCCGTCTTCGAGCCCCTGGGCCTTGTGCACGAACTTGGGCGGGTCGGTCACCACGACGTCGAAGCGCCTCCCCTCGGAGGCGAGAGCCTTGAGGCAGACGGAGACGTCGGCCCGGATGACTTCGACGCCGTCCGCGGAATTCAGGGCGACGTTGCGCCTGGCCGCAGCGACCGCGGGAGGGGAGGCCTCCACGGCGAGGGCGCCGCGGCACGCGCCACGGACCCTGCAGTATATGGCGAACGCCCCTGTGTACGAGCAGCAGTCGAGGACCCGCGCATCCCCGGACAGGCCTGCGACCCTCATCCGGTTGTCGCGCTGGTCGAAATAGAAGCCGGTCTTCTGGCCGCCGGACAGGTCCACTTCGAAGCGGACGCCGTTCTCCGCGATTGTCACGGGCCCCGCCGGCGCGGACCCGCGCAGGACGCCCTCGGGGGGCTCGAAACCCTCGATGCCGGCGAAATGCGGGTCCGGTCTTGCGAGGATTCCCGACGGCGAGAAGGTCTCCTCCAGGGCGTCGAGCACGAGGTCGAGGCGGAGGTTGATGCCCAGCGTGCCCGGCTGGACGCACAGCCAGTCGCCGTACTTGTCCACGACGAGACCGGGGATTGAGTCTCCTTCCCCGTGGACCAGGCGGTACGAATCCGAGCATGCGGGGATGCCGAGGCGGCGCCTCATTTCCGCGGCGCGCCCGATCCTCCCCAGGAAGAATCCGGCGTCCACGGCCTCCTTCTCGTCCCGGGTGAGGATGCGGACGGTTATGTTGGAATTGGGATTCCAGTACCCCCTGCCGATGAAGGCCTCCGAGGCGTCCCGGACGTCCACGAGATCACCGGGTTCCGGGCCGCCCTCGACGCGGGCAATCGCGCCGCGGAACACCCACGGGTGCCCCGCCCAGAGGGGCTTCGCGTGTCCTTTCCTGACGAGCACTGAGGCCATGCGGTGAAGACCTTCGGGGATGCAGCGGGATTGCCTGATGCGGCGGGGGCGGTCCCGCGGCGCGTCCCCGTTCCACATAACTTATTCTTTTTCGCATCCGGCGCAAGACGCAGGATTGACTATTTAAGCCTTGACACGGTTTGGGGACGGGAGTAGAAATTTTTTTTCCTGTCCTTCAGAAAGAGGAGGTTCAGATGATTAAATTCGGCAAAGGCAACCTGAGGGTGCCAAAGTGGACGAGGCCGGTATACATGGTCGCCGGCGGAACGTCCGACTACCGCAAGAAGTACCCCGACAAGAAGCTCGAGGAGCTGTGCATGATGGCGTTCAAGATGCTCCTCGAGGAGAACGACCTGAAGATGGACCCCCTGGAGGTGAAGTCGAACCTCAACTTCGCATGCTACGGCGAGTTCGCGGACCACTTCCAGGATCAGCTCCTCTGCGAAGCCAAGGTGCACGACTACCTCGGGCTCGATCCGCTCTACAACATCGGCGTGAAGACGGGCGGGGCGACCGGCGGGTCCACGATTCTCGCCGCTTCAATGGCGGTTGCGTCGGGCATGGCCGACTGCGTCCTGGCGCTCGGGTGGGAGCGCATGGACGAGGTCGACACCTGGACCGGCAACTTCTACATCTCCACGGCCGCCTGCAAGGACTTCGAGACCAGGCTGGCCCGCATCTACGCGAGCTACTACGCCCCCATGGCGAGGCGCTTCCAGGAGATTTACCAGCTCGACGAGAAGGTCCGGGCGGCCGTGGCCGTGAAGAACCGCGGCTACGCCTGCTCCTCTCCCTTCGCGCAGCAGCCGGGCAGGCACACGGTCGAGGAGGTCCTCGCCGGCAACGTCGTCTGCGACCCCCTGCGGTTCCTCGAGTGCTGCGCGATGAGCGTCGGGTCGGCGGCCGTCCTCCTCTGCTCTGAGGAGCTCGCCTTCAAGCTCACCGACAAGCCGGTCCGCGTCTACATATCCGGGGGGTCGCACACCCTCAGGGTGGCCGACCGCCGCGACATGGAAATCCCCCTGCTCCCGAACGAGGACGCCAAGACGTACGAGGGCCTCGTGAAGGGGATGAAGGAGGACAACGCCAGGTGGCCGGGATTCGAGAGCTTCCTCGCGGCGCGCTTCGCGGCCTGGATGACCTACCGCATGGCCGGCATCCACACGCCGACCGAGGACCTCGACCTCGTGGAGCTGCACGACGCGTTCACAATCAGCGACATACAGACCTACGGGGACATCGGCCTCACGTTCTACGGGGACGAACCGAACTACATCACGAGCGGAGACGCCTACTACGGCGGCAAGTGCCCTGCGAACCTCTCCGGAGGCCTGCTCGGCACGATGCACGCCGTCGGCGCCACGGGCATCTTCCAGGCCGCCGAGGTGCTCTGGCAGATTCAGGGCAAGTACGACAAATTCCACGGCGATCCCAAGCTCTGGGAACGCTACGGCAAGAAGAAGCCGGCGGACTGGAAGAGCCTGCAGGTCAAAGACGCCAAGAAGGGGCTGTGGATTAGCCACGCGGGAGTCGGATCCCACGTGACGTGCGGGATTCTGGAAAAGGCGTTCTGATTTCACAGGAGACGGCAATGACAGACAAAGTCAAAGTCATAGGCAAGAAATCGATATTTCGCGAAGCCGGGAATGCCTGGGTCGTCGAGTTCCCCCGCACGCTCATGCATTACCACACCTACGGCGAACTCACCCCCTACTTCAAGGCCCTGACCGAAGGGAAGCTGATGGGCACGAAGTGCGTCAACCCGAAATGCCCCGTTTCCAAGGGCAACGGGGAGACGTGGATTCCGCCCAGGGCCGACTGCCCGGACTGCTATTCGAAGATGGAGTGGGTCGAGATGCCGAATCCCCTGAAGGGGAAAATCTATTCGTTCACCCGGGTGGAGCACGGCGGCACGGGACTCGAGCTCAGCACGCCCTACTACCAGATTGACGTGATGCTGGACGGCGTGTGCACGATACCCAAGGGCTACCTGGTGAACGCGAAGACCGCCCCGAAGATTGGCCAGAAGGTCCGGGCGTTCTTCCGCACGGGTGCGAAGGCCACCCACACGTGCCTCGACGTGTACTGGAAGCTCGTCTGATTCCGCCGTGGATCGCGGCGATTGGGCGGGGCCGGGCGGACGGGCCCGGGCCTCGCCTTCGCCGTCAGGCGGCCCGGCCGGCAGGCGCGGGCCGCGGGCGGCTTGCGCGGGTCAGCGGTCCTTTTTCCGGCCTTTTCCGCATTTGCGGGCGGGCTTGCACTTCGCCTTAATCGCGTCGAGCCGATCCTTAGCCCCTGCGTCGGCCTTGAAAATGAAGTCGAGCTTTCCGCAAGGGTAGTCCGGGCAGGGCGCGCAGTTCTCTACCTTCCTGCCTTCCGCGCAGATGCGAATCTCGCAGACCGCGCAGTGCGCTATCTGCACTCCGGTGTCGGTGCGGCATCCCTTGCAGTTGATGTTCTCCGGCTTTATTTCCGATCCGAACATCTTGGACCACTCCGCCGCCGTCTTGGCGCGGAGGGCGTCGTCGTTCCGGCTCGTCGCGATATGCGCCGGGCACAGGGCGCAGTCTATCCCGCAGGAACCGAGCATCGCACTCATGACATCCTCCATTTCCGCCTGCATTGCGCAGGCTGGAAGTTCCGTTGCATCAGGGTATCATCCCGGGAAGGGGGCGGCAACATCCGGAGACGGGAAGGCTTCGAAGGGGGAACAGTCAGGGGTGAAGAGTCCGGATTCTTCGGGCGGCGGGCGACCTGATTCTCCTGGATGTATCGTCGGTCGTTTTCACCGCGGGACCTGCTATCCCGTACTCGTGCTTTCATGCCGCGTATTCGT
>JBFZBV010000616.1:0-2882 GCA_041308285.1 Planctomycetota bacterium
CTCGGGTTTCTTGGACAGGTACGAGGATTTCGCGAGCCTCATCCCGGTCCTCGAAGCCATGGAGTTCCCCCAGGAATCACGCGGTACGGCGTTCATGAAAGGGCCCGACCAGGCGGAGAACTCGGACATGGCTACGGTCTCGTTCAAGGACCGGGATCTGACGCCCAGGACGGTCCCCGGGGTGGTCGACGCGGGCGCGCCCCCTGACCTGGGATTGCCGGAAGACACGCCCCTTCAGCAGATAGTGGTCGAGGACTTCTCCCCGTCGGCGGTGCCGCATGATACGACGTACTGGCAGACGGAAGGGGACATCCAGGCGAGGGACATAGGCTTCGTGCTCAAGGAAATCGCCCGTGAGAGGCAGACGGGAATCCTGACCGTGTCGACGGGGCGGAAGTCCACCAGCCTTTACGTGGAAGGGGATTCGGTCAAGCTCTACACGGTGGACGGGACCACGGCCATGAGGATTGGCGACATCCTCCTGCGCCACAAGCACATAGACGAAAAGCAGCTCGAGGCGGCCCTCATGAAGCAGAAGGAGACCAATCAGCTCCTCGGCGAGGTCCTCGTGGACCTCGAATACATCTCGAAGGAGGACCGCGACAGGGCGGTGGCGATGCAGATTGAGGAGGAGTTCTTCGAGCTGTTCTCGCTCCGCGAAGGGCAGTACAAGTTCATCAAGCAGAAGCTGGCGGCCGAGGAGTTCGACGGCAAGTACAGGGTGGGGGCGAACGAGTTCAGAATCGCAGACGTCATCAAGGACGCCCGCCAGAAAGTCGGCGAATGGAAGAAGGTCATAGAGGAGATCAGGGACGACAAGGAAATCCTGGTCCTCGGGAAGGAGATGCGGAACAGGCTGGAGGAGGTGGAGGATCCGCTCGAGCGGAAAGTGCTCGAGAAGTTCACCGGGGAGAGCAACCTGGCCGACATCGTGGACCAGCTGCTGATTCCCAAGTTCAAGGTCTTCAAGATAGCGGGCAAGTACCTCGAGAGCGGCAAGGTCTACCGCCCGTCGATTGACGACCTCAAGAACGGCGCCGCCTACATGGAATCCGAAGGCAAGCCCCAGACCGCCGCGAAGCTGCTCGAGCGCGCCTTCGACATCAATCCAAACGACTATGAGAACGTCCAGAAGCTGGCGACGATTTGGGAGAAGCTGTTCGACTACAAAAAGGCCGTGGCGTACCTGAGGATTCTCGCCAAGCAGAGCTTCGACAAGAGCCAGGAGGCCGAGGCGCTCGGAATATGCAGCCACATTGTCAAGATATACCCCTCCGACTCGTTCGCGCTCAAGAAGCTCTACGACTACAACATCCGCACGGGGAACGTGCCGTCCGGGCTCGAAATGGGCCGCGGGCTTCTAAGAATCTACACGTCCGAGGGGAAGCGGGAGGAGGCCAGGGAAATCGCGGAGTTCATCATCAAGAACGATTCCAAGGACCTCGCCACGATGCGCAAAATCGTGAACATCAACCTCGAGGACGGCCGCATCCCGGATGCAATCGCTGGATACGAGCGCCTGGAGCAGCTCGTGACCGAGACCGCCGACCTGAGCGAAAGCCAGAGGAAGGGCGAGCTCCTTCAGATCTGGGAAAAGATCCTGCGCCTCGATCCCGGACGGGCGGACGTGAGGAAGAAGTACGAGGGTGTCGGCCAGGAGGCGAAGCCGGAGGCCAGAGGGGTGCCCCGCTCCCTGAAGATTGGCGCTGCTGCGGCGGCGTTCGTACTGCTGCTCGCGGCCTTGGGCCTGTATTACGAGCTCTCCGCGAGGGGGGCGTTCAAGGAAGCCGAGGCCGCGGCCTCGGAAGCCGAATCCCAGGGAAGGTTCACCGACGCGGCCCAGGAATACGGAAAAGTGATTTCCGACTATTCCATGAGCAGCGTCGCCTCGACCGCCAGGGACCGGCAGGCGGTCCTCAGACAGAAGGAAGAGCGGCGGCAGGAGGAGCTGAACCTCCTGAAGCAGGAGGTGGAGAAGGATTTGCTGAAGGCCGGCAAGCTCATCGAGGCGGGGGACCTGGACGGGGCGAAGAAGATTTACGTACGCATCGAGGGCATGGACATCCCGGCGCACCTCAAAGTGGATGCGGACAGCGGCCTGAGGAATATCGAGGACATCCACAAGAGAAAGATTGAAGAGGGTTTCGCGACGCTGGTCGAGAAGGCGAGGTCCCTGCAGGAGACCGCGAGGTCGCTCGAGAAGGACGGGAAGATTGAATCGTTCGAGAAGGCCAGGGAGTCCTACACGGAGGCCCTTATTTGCCTGAAGCGCGTGCAGGGAAAGTACGCCGAAGCCTGGAAGAGGACGGTGGAAGGCTCGGTCGCGGGAATAGAGTCCGACATGGCCGTGGGAGAGGCCTTCATGCAGAAGCATTACCTGACCCTCGCGGAAGAGACGTGGCGCTCCTCCGGCGGGACAGCCAAGGAAGCGCTCGCGCACCTGGACAAGGCCCTGGGGTTCAGGGGGAAGGACGACGCCAGATCGTCAGCGGTGAAGCTGAAGACCGAAATCAAGGAGTACTGCAGGAGCGCGAGCGAGATGCACGACGAGGCATGGAGCGCCTACAGGAAAGTCAAGGACCTGCCTCCTTCCGATCGGCTCGCCGCGCTGGGGGGAATCGTGAGCGCCGTGAAGTGCGTCCTCGAGAAATTCCCGAGGTCCGACACGGCCTCTTCCGCGCGCTTCCCCCTCCTTCTCGTCACCGAGCCGGCCGGGGCGGAGGCCAGCGGGCCCAGGATTGAATCCGAGGGTCCCAGCCCGGCCGTCCTGCTCTACCCGCCCTACGAGATTGTGGACGTCCTGGTCACCAGGAGGGGCTACAAGGACGCGAAGTTCAGGACCGACTCGAGCAGCCTCTTGAAGGCCGTAACCCTGGCGAAGA
>JBFZBV010000617.1:0-4431 GCA_041308285.1 Planctomycetota bacterium
GCCGCCGAGTTCGTTGAACTTCTTCCTGTCCTCCCTGGCGAGGTCAATCCTGCCCACCGCGTCGTAGGCTTTCGCCCTCGTCTCGTAGAGCCAGCCCGCGTTCGCGTTCAGCTTGATGGCCTGTGTCAGGTCCTCGATCGCGCCGGCGCTGTGGTTCACCTTGTACTTCGCCTGGCCGCGGAACCCGAAAATCCGGTAGTCCGAGCTGTTGGCGGTCAGGGCCCTGTCGAAGTCGCCGAGGCATCTCTCGTACTGCCCGAGGAGGTACAGCGCCTGGCCCCGGCCGGAGAAGCCCTCGTAGTTCCCGCTCTCGATCGACAAGAGGAGCGTGAACCACTTGACCGCGTCCAGATTCTTGCCCCTCTGGAGGCACTCCTTGCCGTTCATCTTGGCCTGGCTGATTTCGCTTTCGGCGCTGAAGGCCGGCTTGGGGCCGTGATTATACTGCCGCCACATCTCCTCGGGGCCCCCGCATCCGAGGGCGGACAGCAGCCCGGACGCCGCCGCCGCAGCGAAAAGCATGGCCGGGATTCCGGTTCTCCTCTTCACCTCGCACCTCCAACCGATGTCGCAATCGCCTTGGAAACCCTCCCCGCGGGTCATTTCTTCGCGTGGGTATAGAACAGCTTGATGTTGTTGAAGTCGCGGAGCGCCTTGACCTCCGCTGCAGGGGCGATTTCGAAGGCCTCTATCGGGTACTTCTCGCCCGGAAGCACCGACCCCTCGATTTTGTGCGTCTTCTCGAGCAGGACCCTGCCGCCCTTGTCCAGGAACTTGAACGTGAGGACTATGTCGCAGACCGTCTTGTCCGTCTCGTTGTTGAGTATGAACGCTCCGAGGTACTTGTTGACGCCCCACTGGACCTTGAACGCGTCAATCGTGAAGTTCTTTTCCTTCGGTTTTTCCGGCGGGGGCGTGTAGGTCGGCGGAGGGGTCTTCGGCTTCTCCGGCGCCGGGTCCTTCCTGGGCGCGCCGCCGCTCTTGCCCTGCTGGATGCGCTCGATGCACCTCTTGAAGACCTGTTCGTGCACGAACTGCAGGTCGTTCTGGACCTTCTTCTGGTCGATATCGTTCCCCGCGAAATAGCCGGACATGAACTCGGGGACCGTCCCGGGCAGGGGGACCACCTGCGCCATGAAGAACGGCACCTGGGGGTGGTAGCGCAGCTTCCCCAGGAAGACTACGTCGGCGAAGGTCAGCGCGGACCTTTCCGCCTTCTCGTACCTGTCCGCCACGACCTTGTCGTTCGGGTTGTTCATGTGCGCGATTTCGTAGTGCGCCCATGCGAGGCCCTTCCTGTTTAAGCTGTCGAAGATGGAGCCGAGGTAGTACATGGTCGTCGCGAACACCGCCTTGTCGTAGGTCGAGCTCTCCTGGAAGGACTGCATCTCGTGCTTGAGGACCTGGCTCAGGTAGGAGAAGGCGAGGTCGTTGTCCTTGACTATGTCCTTGGCGATGAACCCCATGCGGTTGAGCATGGTTACGGAAGGGGTCTCGAGCCGCTTGTTGTACAGGTCGTAGGCCTTCTTGAAGTACCCGAACGCATCGGTCCACTTCTCGTGGTTGAAGTAGAAGTCGCCCGCAATCCTGGCGATTTCCGGCTCGTCCGGCGACTTCTCCACCATCCTCGAGTACTCGATTTCGGCCATGTCGGGCTTGTTCATCCTCTCGAAGCACTCGGCGCGGCTGTAGAGGGCGTACCAGTACTTGGGATCGACGTCGAGCGCCTGGTTGAAGGCCGCGAGCGCTTCCTCGTACTTCTTGTTGAAGTAATGGACGTCGCCGAGCAGGCAGTAGGGGCCCGGGAACAGGTCCCTCGCCAGCTCGACCGCCTTGGAGGCGTCGCGGAAAGCGTCCGTGTAGTTCTCGGCATCCATCAGGACCTTGCCGCGCAGGTAGTAGGACCACGGGTCGCCGGGCTTCGCGTCTATGGCCTTGTCGAGGTAGCGGATGGCGTCGCCGTACTTCTTCATCCTCTGGTGGATGTTGCCGAGGGCCTGCAGCACTTCGATGTTCTTGGGGTCCTTCTGGAAGGCTTTTTCGTAGTACGAGAGCGCCACCGCCTGGTGGACGGGGTTCGAACCCTGGAACTCGTAGGACCTCCCGGCCATGAGATACGCGTCGGCGAGCTCGGGGGCCTTCTCTATGGCCCTCTCGAACTCCAGCCGCGCCGCCAGGTACTTCTTCTGGGTCATGAGCACCATGCCGAGACTCAGGTGGTCGCGCTCGCTGAACTTCTTCGCCTCCGCGGAGCTGTAGAGGAAGACGGCGGGGAATTCCTCGATGGCCCTCTGAATGGGGACCAGGCCGTTGTAGTTGAGGGCGAAGTCCTTGGAGTACGCCTCCATCCCGAACGTGTTGAGCCCTATGACTCCCCCGGTCTTGGTCGATATGCACGGGCCGCCGGAGTTGCCGTGGGTGATCGCGGCGTCGATGACAATCTCGTTCAGCCGGTTGTTCTCGAGGTACATGAACCTCGCGATGATTCCCTTGGTCGTGGTGATGGTCTCGTGCCCGACCGTGAAGCTCTGCGGGAAGCCCATGGTGAAGATCGTGTCGCCCTCGTGCATGTCCCTCTCTTCGACGATGGACATGGGCCTGTAGCCTTCGCCGTCGAGCTTTATCAGCGCCACGTCCACGTGCGGGAGCCACGAGTACCGCTGGCCAATGAGCTGCGCCCTGGCAGGCTCCCGGCCGACCCGCTTGTCCCAGTGCACCGTGATCGTCTGCGGGAGCTTGTCGTCCTCTTCTTCGGTCTGCATGTTGAGCACGACGTGGGCGTTCGTGATTACGTAGCCGTCCTCCCGGATTATGAATCCCGATCCCTGGGCCTTCATCCGCTTCCACTGGCATTCGATGTAGACGACGCTCTGGAGGTTGTCGTCCATGATCTGCTGCATGGACTGCTCCTGGCCGGGCTTGGCCCTGTTCTTCAGGGCTATTTCGCCCGGCTCGAAGCTCTCGATTACCCTCTGGAACCCCGGCTCCATGCCCTCGTACTCCTCGACCGGGGCGCGGTAGATGAGGATGTAGTCGAAGTCCCGGGTCTGGAAGTTGATTATGGTCTCCTTGCACTGCCTCCCGAGGATGAGGACGCTGCACTCGGTCTTCACCGCCTCCAGGCCGGCAACCGAGAGCTGGCCGTACTTGCCGAGGTCCTTGAGCTCGGTCTCGATGTTCTTGCCCTCGGCAATCTTGATTCGCCTCTTGAAGGCGTCCATCTTGGAGAGGTATTTCCAGACGGAGTACTCCTCGATGGGCCAGCAGCCGACCTCGAAGCAGACCGGGGCGTCGTCGCTCTTCTTCGCCTCCTTGTACGGGGTGAAAGTGGGGCACACCGACCCGCTGCTGAGATCCTCCACCACGGCCCATGCCTGGGGGTAGACGAGGGTGAAGTACCTGGTCGCCGGGTTGTATTCGGTCATGCCCTTGAATTTCCATCTCCGGTTGAGGAAGCGGATGAAATCCGCGGGCGCGCCGGCTTTCCTGAGCCTGGCTACGTCGGAGAGGGTGACTTCGAATTCGGCGCTGCGGGCGACTATCTCCTTCTGTATCTCCTCGGCCGGGGTGCCGCGGGCCAGCATCTTGAGTATCCTGTCCACCGTGTACCGGGCCGATTCGACCAAGGCCCGTATCACCGCGGGACTCACGCCCTGGCGGTTCAGCTCCGTCGTGTCCTCGGCCGAAAGCGCGAATTCCGAGCCCGTCTTCTGTATCCGGGAGATAATCTCGGCGTCCGACATGCCTTCCTTGGTCATGCGGACGATGTCCTCGAGGCCGAGCTGCCTGCGGGTGGACTTGAGGAAGGAGACCAGGTTCTCGGATATGCCGGCGGCCTGGAGGCGCTTCACGTCCTGCGGGGAGAGGTCGAAGACGGCTTTCTTGTCCCGGACCTCCTTCATAATCTCCTCGTCGGAGGCTCCGGCCTCCTTGAAGGAGACGATGTCGTCCACGGTCAGCGAATCCTGTGCCCACGCCGCGGACGAAATCAGGAGGATTGCCAGCAGTGCGGCGGATGAGATTCGGCTTTTCATCGGTGCTCCTCTGCGTTCGGGTACGCAATCGCCGGCCCGGAGCCTGTGCGGCCTGCGCCGCTAGCTTCCGGCCAGCTGGCCGTACAGTTCCTGTGCCCTGGCGTTCGTCGGATCGAAGAGTATGGCCTCCTCCACGAGGGCCAGGTCCTCCTCCCTGGACGCGCCGCGCATTTTGGCGAGCAGGCAGACCGAGATGTTCCTGAGCGCCGCGTCCACGGAGAAGTCCTCCTCGAAACAGGCCATGAAGCTCTCCATGGCCTTGGTTTCAGCGTTAAGGTTGTAGTGGCAGAACCCCTCCTGGAACCTGCACAGGGCGCGCATCCTTCTCGCGATGCCAATGGCGGAGTTCTCGTTGAGCACGGAGTTGAAGGTGCCCAGGGCCTGCGAGACGGCCGCG
>JBFZBV010000618.1:0-3730 GCA_041308285.1 Planctomycetota bacterium
AGACGGGGCGGATTGAAGAGGGGCTGTCCGTCGACCGCAAGCTCGCCGGGATCTTCCCCTACGAGCCGATTATCCACTACAACCTCGCCTGCAGCCTGGCCCTTTCCGGCATGCGGGAGGAGGCGGTCGAGACGCTGCGCAAGGCGGTCAACCTCGGATACGACGACTTCGAGGCCATGCAGAGCGACTCCGACCTCGAGAGCATCAGGGACCACCCCAAGTTCATCGAGCTCCTGCTCAACGTCAAGGAATCGGACCGGTCATGAGGCTCTCTCTCAATGACCTGATGCTCCTGATCGCGCTTCGCGCCAGACTGATTCTCCTGATTCTGCATTATGCATTGCGCTGCCCACCGCATCCGAGCACCAGTTCACGGTGATTGGGTCAGGCCTTGAAATATGACTTCAGTCTTCAGACTCCAGGCTCCAGGCCGCAGCGCAGCCGAGCTGCAACCAGAAAGAGGCTGCGCTGAAACTCCAAACCCAAAAGCCCAAAACCAAATGAAAACCCGACACCAACTCAAACTCCAATGGAAAGAATCAGCTCAGTTTGTCGATGATGCTCGAGAATATCCGCTCGCCGAGATCGTAAGACTTTCCGCCGGACGCCTTTCATCGCGCACCGTCCGGCCCATTCGAGTTGGTATTGGAGTTTGAGTTCATTGGAAGTTGGGGTTTGGAATTTGGGATTTCACTGAGTGCTCTCTGCGCTATTCCTGCAAGCCCCGCGACCTTCTCGAGCCTGATTTACATGCAAATCAGGCTCGAAGGATCTCTACGCAGCTCTTCGTGAGAGTTCAGCGCAGCAGGGCTGAGCGGGGCCCGCGATGACTGTTCCCGCACCTCTCCGTGCCCTCTTGCGGTGAACAGACTTCGTATCCTTTCCGGGCGCTTGTATATGCAACATCGGGGTTCATGCCCCTTCCCGACGCACGTGAATCCGACCGGCAGATCAGGGGAAGAACCGCGGAGCGGCCGCGGCGCAAGGCGGGGATTGCCCGGGCCGCCGATTCTACTTGTCCTTGCCCTCTTCCTTGACGAGCTCGTAAATGACCTCGTTGGTGGGCTTGATTTCCACGACCCTGTACTTCTTCCCCGAAGCGGTGGTGAAAACGTCGCCCTCCCTGTAGGTCTTCCCGTTGATGATTGCGACCCGCTCTGCAGCCTCGGGAGTCCAGATTGTGCCCGAGATGACGACCTCCTTGGCCGGTTTCTCCTCCTTGGCGGCCGCGTCGTCCTTCTTCGCCGCAGGAAGGCTCAGGTCCTTGTGCGTGAAGGTGCCGGACTCGAAGTCGTACGCGTAGACCTGCGGCGGATTGTTGGACAGGCTCCACACGAAAATCTGCTTGCCCGTCGAGTCGGAGGATATGAAGTCCCCCGTGTTGCCCTTGCACACGCCGCCTGCCGAGGCATCCCTGATTCCCGCCGGCGCCGCGACGACGAGCGCGAACGCCGCGCCCGCGGCCGCGCAGGCCGCCATCATGCACATCCCGCTGAATCCCGACCGACTCATGTTCACCTCCATGAATGGAACCCGCTTGCCGTGCCGCGCGGGCTCGTCCGCCCGCCGGAAATGCCTCCGCCTCCACCGGGTCCGCCCGTCCTCCGCCGCCATCAGGACCCGCACGCCGCGCGCGAGCCCGGCAGCGGGGCCGAGGGCCTGGTGACGAGGAACCTGCCGGAGGATATCTCCTCCTTCAGTATACCAGCGATTTCCCTCGCCTTGGCGTAGCTGGACAGGGACGCGGTCCTGACCTTCCTGCCGCCGACGGCGATTGACCCGCTCCGGAGCTCCGCGTAGCTCACCCGGCACAGGGGCCTGCCCATGGACTGGTACTCCTTCGAGTAGTCGTACACCGGCGCGAAGAGGTCCTTCTCGCCGACCCCCGTGCTCGCCGCGAGGCCCTCGTCCAGTATCGGCACGGCGACGCCGATGCCCACTGCAAGAGAGACCCCGTAGCCCCTAATCGACACGCCGCGGAGGAAGTCCCGGGACATGCCTCGGAGGTCGCCCACGACCGCGAGCGTGCCCGCCCCCTCCACCGGCACGCCGTTGTCCCCCCTCTCGGCGTCCGGGTTGTGCTGCGTGCCCTGGTAGAACACGTATCCGGTTCCTCCGCCGAGGAAGATTCGCGTGCCGATGCCGATTGTGCGGTAGTAGGGGTCCTTGAGGAGGGGGCTGAGCTGGCCCGCGCTGCAGAAGTTCGCGTTCGCCATGCCCGGGTGGAGGATGCCGAGGTACGTGTACTGGGGCAGGTCGCTGTGCATGTTCACCGCGACGTTGTAGTTCTGGTAGCAGTTCCTGGGGTTCAGGAGCGTCGCGCTGCTCACGGTCTTCAGGCTCAGCGCGGCCTCGATTCTCCTCCGCGGGTAGCAGTCCGTGCCGTAGCCCTCGGCCACGAACTCGACCTCCTTCCCGCTCACGAGGTCCTGAATCACGTGGCCGCCGCCGTACGGGAACGATCCGGGATGGACCTTGTTGAGGAGGTCGTCCTCCGGCAGGCTGGTCGCCCCGACCATGACGTCCACGGCCGCGAGCCCGCAGGAGGCCGGGACGCGGTTGAGCCAGGCCTTCTGGATTTTCATCCTGGGCTTCGTGTGGCCCACGTTGAGCAGGGCCGAGGACGAGCACATCGGGCCGAACGTGGCGGTGGTGACGACGTCGATTTCCCGAGCCGCGGCTGCGGCGCCCTTCTCCGCGACCAGGTCCACCATCTCCTCGGCCGTGATTACGACCGCTTTCCTCGCCCGAATCCTCTCGTTGATTTCCTCGTACGTCTTGGGCATCAGATCTCCCCCTTCCTTTTGAGGTGCGAGCTTATCGATTCAATCGCCCCGTAGGAGCACGAGGGGATGCACAGGTTGCACGCCACGCACCTTGCGCTGTCGAACACGACCCGGGAGGATTCCATGCGGAACGCCCTGGGCCTGCACTGGCCGACGCATGCGCCGCAGTGCACGCACTTGGTCTCGTCCCAGACGAGGTTCCTGACGGGCAGCACCATGCTGACGCCCATGCCCTCCATGTACCGGAGCGCGTCGTCAATCCGCCCCTCCTCGCCCTGGAGGATGGCGAACATGTGCCCCGCCTGCTGCGGGCTTATGTACGCCTCGAGGATGTTCACCTCCACCTCGCAGTTCCGAATCAGCCCGGAAATCACGGGCTTGTCGTACAGCTCCGGCGGGAAGTGGAATATGACGCTCTTCTGGATCATCTCCTGCATCCTTCAAACCGTCCCGCCCGGGGAGACACGAGCTCGATTCCGCCCCAGAAGCCCATCCTGTCGCCCGCGCAGACCGCCAGAGCCCGCAGGCCGGGCCTGCTTTCGAACGCCGACACGACGGACTCCACGTCGCCGGGACCCCGGACCGCGTTGGCTATCGCCGTGGCGGCGGCGTCCGCGAAAGCCGCGTCGTCCGCCACGGCCATGACCGCGTCCGCCCTCCCGTACGAGAACGAATGCCCGACCGTGCCCGACGAGGTCGCCACGCCCACGCCGCCTGAAGCGTCGAGGAGGAACTCGGCCCTGCCCGTGAACGGCGACCGCTCCCCCGCGTAAAGGCCCATGCGCAGCGGTTCCGGCGTCCTCGCGTAGATGTCGCCGCCGTTCTCAACAATCACCGTCTCCGCGCCGGCCGAGAGCCTCTCGCCCACGGCTCTCGCGATTTCGCCCGCCACGGCGGCCATGGGCCCGACTCCCCATGCGGCGGCGGCCGCGGCCATGCGCCTA
>JBFZBV010000619.1:0-6926 GCA_041308285.1 Planctomycetota bacterium
GCGCGCCAGCCAATCCGAACGACTCCATGTTCTGCTCGAACCTCGCGCAGAACGCCGTCCACGCCGGCCTCTCCGGCAGGACCGGGATGCTCGTGGGGCTCTGGCACAACGTGTTCACGCACGTCCCCATCTCCGAGGCCGTGTTCGGAATCAAGGTCGTGGACCCGGGCGGAGAGCTGTGGAGATCGGTGCTCCAGTCCACCGGCCAGCCGCACAGCTGGAAGTAGCCGGCCGCCTGCGAGAGAAGCAGAAACTCATGCGATCCGCGGACTTCCGCAGGGCTCCCGGCGGACGGTATTCGATTCGCCTCCGCCGCTTCGAGCCTGCACGGGCCGATTCGCCGGGAAACCGTGCGGTTTCCCGGCGAATACGCGCGGAGTCAATCCGGACTGCCGTCGCCCCGGCGGGAATCCGTCACTGTCCGGCATTCCTCATGCCGGGCGTGGCAGCGGTGTAATATTGCTGCAACCAGTCGGAAGCCTGGTCCGAGTCGGAAGTCGACATCCTTATGAAATCGGCGTTGGACCAGGTGCTCTCAATCAGCGAACCGAACCAGAGCAGGTCGGATGGAAGATGCGAAGTCGAGACGTTGAATCCCATGTAGTCCACTCCGCTGTCGTCGGTGTCCAGCAGAATGACTTCTCCGGTGTCGTACCCGTAGAGCCAGCCGATGTTGTACCATGCGAGAAGCGCTCTCGAAGGAGACTGCGTCAGCCAGCCGAGCTGTGTCGCGGCGTTGCTGTGGACCGAGACAGCCTCGTTCGGGTTGATGACGGTCCCGGACGGGAAGACGTATGTGCCGCTGAGGACTCCCGAGTCGTAGGTCCTTATCTTCCACCCGGAGATGTCCTGGCTTGTGGAAGTGAAGTTGCTTACTTCCACGAACTGGTAATAGGGCGAGAATGCGCAAGCCTGGACCTCGTTTATGAGCAGGGAGACCGGTGAAACGGCGGAGAACGTCCAGACGTCGCCCTTTGTCGCGCCCCCGGCGTTGACGGCGTCGATTCGCCAGAAGTAGCTGTTCCCGGCCGCGAAGAGGGTTCCCGTGGCGTCCGTGTAGGAGTTGGCGACGGCCGTGTCGATGTGCTCGCCGGAAGCGGTCGTGGCGGCTTCGACCGCAGCAGCGCTTGTGCCGACGTAGACCTCGTAGCTCGTCGCGCCCGAGGAGACGTCCCAGCGAATCGTGAAGCTGTCGGCGTACCCGTCCGATTCGGGCGGTGCGTAGGCGATTCCGTCGGCCGGGAACGGAGACGACGTTTTTTCGGGCGTCCAGGAGTCGGAGATCTCGAATATCTTCACGTCGTCTATGAACCATCCCGGCCCTGTCGTGGCGGCGTTGCTGAAGAAGCGCCAGCGCAGGGAAACCGTCGACCCGGCATGGGCAGTGAGATCGACGACGACTTTCCGCCAGCCGCCGCTGTTCCCGGTGAATCCCGGCGTGGAAACGTCTATCATGCCGGGATAGCCGGAGACCGGCGTCAGGGCCGCCCATCCGCCGTCGTTGATTTCAAGGGTGCCTCCGTCAAACGGTGCGCACATGAACCAGTGCATGAACGTAAGGAATATCGAGTTGCCGGCGTTGCTGGGGAGGGCTATTGCGGTTGCCGTAAGGTCTCCGTCCCCCCATGCGATGTTCGTGTTGTAGCGGTTCGAAGTCCTCGGCCCCGCCACGCAGGAGCCGCTGAAGGCGGGATAGGGGCCGATGAATACGGCGTTCAGGCCGCCGAACTGCCAGGGGCAGACGGCCGCGGCCGAAACGGACCATCCTGCCGGCAGGCCCGACTCGAACCCGGCGGCGAGGATTGAGCCCAGGATGAAGAACCTGAACACGGCCTGGTGCGTCTGCGTCGGGTCGAGCGAGTTCCCGATTTCGACGGCCAGCGTGACCTCGGTCATGGTCGACGGAGTGGGGCCGGTGACCAGGCCGCTGTCCTCGTCGAGGACGACCCAGCCCGCGTTTACGGAGGATCCGGCGTCAATCGACCATGCGAAATAGCCTGATCCGCCCTTGGCGGAGAGCTGGAACGAGTACGACGAGCTGATTGAAGCATCCGGCATGCGCGTCGTCGTAATCATGACGCCCAGGACGTCGAAGGAAAGCTGGGCGGTGTCGAAGACCGTCGGGTTGTTGCGCTCTTCGACTTTCACGTCCAACGCCACCGCCCCGGCGTCGTCGTCTTCCGGGGTTCCGGTCAATGCGCCGGAGGCGTCGTCCATGGAAATCCATTCGTGGTTGCTGCCCCCCGTAATCGTGTACTTGAGAGGCCCTGATCCGCCTGAAACAGCCACCGATGCGGAGTAGGCGTCGCCCACGAAGGCGTCCTTGAGCGTCGTCGAGGCGATGACGGGCGGGTCGTAGACCGTCACCGAGAACTCGAAGAGCCTGATGTCGTAGTTGCCCCCGTTGTCGTCGATTCTGACGATTATCTTCACGTCGCCGAGGTTCGCGGACGTCGGGGTGCCCGAGAGCAGTCCGGAGCCCGCGTTCAGGGAGAGCCACGCGTAATTCACGCCTCCCGGCACGGTCGACCAGGCGTACGGCGTGGAGCCGCCTTGCGCGGCGAGGGTCTGGGAATAGGCCGTGTCCTGGTATGCTCCGGGGAGCGTCGAGGTCGTTATCGCCACGGTCTTGATTTCCACGGTGTATGTCTTCTGGGCGTAGTTGAGCGGGTTCGCGTCGTCGGTCGCGCGGAGGATAATCTGCGTGGCTCCCGTGGCGGCAGGCGTCCCGGTGAGCGCGCCGGTGGCCGCTCCCACCGAAATCCATCCGTCGTTCACCCCTCCGGTCCTCTTGCTGAACGTGTAGGACCCGGATCCTCCCGAAACCTGCAGCGTCTGGCTGTAGGCCTGGTTGAGGCTCGCTGCAGGAAGGGGGTTGGTGGTTACGAAGAACATGCTGGGGGTGAACTGGGCGACGTCGAACGTGAACCTCGCCATGTCGTAGTTGGCCGGATTTGTGCTGTCCTCCACCTTTACGTTCAGGACCACGGACAGGACGTCGGACGACGTGCCCGTCAGTTCGCCGGTGTCCTGGTCGAGCGAGAGCCACGAGTCGTTCGATCCGCCGGGTTGAATGCTCCAGAGGTATGTGCCCGAGCCTCCGGCCGCCTGGAGGGTTACCGAATAGTACTGCGCCTGAGACGCGTCGGGCAGGTAGGTGGTCCGGATTTGGACGAGTTGCGGCATGGTGTAGACGTTCGTCACGTCTCCTTCTCCGCTGCATCCTGGAATCAATGCCGGGACCGACAAGATGACTGACAGGAGGAGAAGACCCGATTTCGCGTTCATGACAACCTCCTCAGAAAAACGGAAAATGGAATTGGGGGGATTCCCGTTGGTTCGATTCGCAATCCGCGTGCTACAGGCTGTTCACACATGGCGACAGGCACGATTATATCAAGCTCTTCCGGTCAATTCAATCTTCTGCAACAGCGGTCTTGCGGCAGCTCAGCCAGGCTATTGTATCTGCGATATCAGCACTATGGCCCCGGTAATGACCGCGGAAACGCCGAGTATCGCGAGCATTATCTTGATGATGCTCCACGGGCGCTCGCCCTGGACCTCGCCGGTCCTGGCGTTCACGAGGAAGCGGTAAGCCTTGCTCGCGTACCGGTATGCGCTTATCCAGATGGGCAGGAGGATGTGCTTGAAGGTGATGCGGTCGTACCTCGTGCGGACCGAATGAATCCGCTGGTGGTCGCCCCCGATGTCCCTCCTCACGGTCTCGCGGATGCGGTCGTCCATTATCGACTTCGCGCGCTCGAAGCCCCGGGCCAGGTCGACCTGGTACGACTCGGCGCGGAATCCGGACAGGTAGTCGGTGCTGAACGCGATCAGGTTCTCGATGTCCCACGGCTCCAGCCGCTCGGCGTACTTCCGGGGCAGCGCCTCGCTCGCGAGCACGAGGACGTCGTCGAACCTGTTCCAGACCACGCCGCTGACGGAGTACCACCGCGTCTTCTTCACGCTCCTCGTCTTCGTCACCGGCTTGCCGTTCACAGTCGTTGTGTAGGTCTCGGTCGTCCAATAGTCCTCGCCCCTCTCGCCCGTGTAGTGGCTGGTCGTGTCGGAATCGTAGGTCCAGTAGGGGACGTAGACGCCGTTGAGCTTGCTGTCCGCCCTGGCGTACTGCTTGAGCTTCCCCGGGGCGAACCACAGGCTCCCAATCCACTTCACGAACGCGCTTCTCGCGTCGTTGTGGGTGATTTTGAAAGGGAGGAGGGACTTGGGCTTGATTGCCTTCGTGGACCCGCCCTCGGTGACGATGGGCGCGCCGCAGTACGCGCACTCGGTCGACGCCACGTCCGGAGCCACCGATATCTCGGCTGCGCAGGAGGTGCACTTGACCGTGCGGCTCTCGCTCACCTCCTCTTTCTGGCAGGCGGCCGCGAGGAACGCCCTGAAATCGAGCTCCTTGATGTCGTCCGCGCTCTGCGGTATAGCGTTCTCGAAGCCGCAGTAGGGGCACTTCAGCGCGGCGCTGCCGGGGTCGAACTTGACCTTGGCGCCGCACTTGTTGCACGGGAACTGCTTCTCTTCCATTTGCAGCCTCTACTTCGGCGGCAGCGGCGGAGGGACGTGCCCGAAGACCTGCGCCACCTCAGGCACCGATCCCGCCGGCGTCCACTGCGGCATGCCCTGTTTCCAGATGAGCGTCTCCCTGGTCAGGTTGCCGGATGCCGCCATCTGCCGCAGCTGGTTGACGTCGAAAGGCCCGGCCTGCTGCCCCCCTATCGCGGCGTAGAACTGCGCGGCCTGCGGGAGGGGAGGCGGAGCGGCCTGGGCCTGCGGGGACGCCGCCTGGCCCATCTGATTCGCCATGGCGAAGCCCATGCCCATGCCCATGCCCCCGGCCGCCATGCCGCCGGGGTTCTTGGCGGCGGCTTCCATGGCGTTGGCGGCCTGGAACTGCGAGAACGCGTTCAGGTTGCCTATGACGCCCATGCTCGAGCGCTTGTCGAGAGCCTCCTCCACCGCCGGGGGCAGGGAGATGTTCTCGACCAGGAGCTTGGTCACGTCCAGGCCGTATTCGCCGAACTCGGTCTTGATTTTCTTCGTGATGAAGTCGCTCAGCTCGTCGTAGTTCGCGGCGAGGTCGAGGATGGGAATGCGGCTCTCGCCGAGGATGTCGGTGAACCTGGTGATGATGAGGTTCTTGAGCTGGTTGGACACCTCCTCGGTGGTGAATTCGTGGTCGGTGCCCACGACCTCCTTAATGAACTTGCCGGGGTCCGTGACCCTCATCTCGAACGTCCCGAAGGCCCTCAGGCGCACGGGGCCGAACTCCTGGTCCCTGAGCATTATCGGGTTCTTCGTGCCCCACTTCTGGTCGCGGAACCTCTTGGTGTTCACGAAGTACACTTCGGCCTTGAACGGGCTGTTGAAGCCGTACTTCCAGCCCATGAGGGTCGACAGGATGGGCATGTTCTTGGTTTCGAGGGTGTAGGTGCCGGGGTGGTACACGTCGGCGATGCGTCCTTCGTTGATGAATACCGCGGCCTGCGATTCGCGCACCACCAGCTTGGCCCCGTACTTGATTTCGTTGGCGTGCCGTTCGAAACGGAACACCATCGTGTCGCTGGTGTTGTCGAGCCACTCGACGATGTCTACGAACTCGCCCTTGATTTTGTCCCACAGGCCCATCTTCACCTCCTCAGAAACGCGGCAGGCGCGTAACCCGGCCGAGCTGGAACCAAAGAGGCTGGGCTCGTCAGGGTTATGACACGCGCTGCGCGCGTGAAATCGGAATATCTTCGATATTTCCGCAAGAATATTCCCGCCAAGCGACCGGCGCAAAGCTCCCGGGCGGCTCTCGATCCGCCGTCCGGTCCCCCTGCGGCCGTGCATGAGTATAGGGTCCCGATTCAGAAAAAACAACACGATCGCCCGGACGGGGCGGCCCGGTTTTAGGTTGATCTCGGCGGAATGAAAACGCAGAATCGAAGTTCAATCTGCTTAAGGTCGTCCGATGCGGAAATACAGGGAGGAGCTGCTGGCCGCGGTCGCCGCCGCGCTGTCGAGGAGGGTCGAGGACCTGCCTTCGGACCTGGACTACCCTCCCAGGCGGGACATCGGGGACCTCGCGTACTCCTGCTTCCGCTTGGGAAAGGAGACGGGGGAATCCCCGGCCGAGGCGGCGAAGCGGATTGCCGGGGCAATCTCCACGCCGGGCTTCGTCGAATCGCACAGCGCGGCCGGCCCATACGTCAACTTCGTACTCAAGCCGGAAGTGCTTGCCCGCGATACGCTTCCGGCTATCGATTCCGCCGGGGAAGACTGCTGCCGGGGCGACGAGGGCCGCGGACGGACGGTCGTCATCGACTTCTCCTCCCCCAACATATCGAAGCACCTGGCATTCCACCATATAAGGTCCACGATGATTGGCCAGTCCCTTTGCAGGCTGCACAGGGCCAGGGGATGGAACGTCGTGGGAATCAACCACCTCGGCGACTGGGGGACCACGTTCGGAAAGCTCATGGTCGCGGTGATCAGGCTCGCGGGCGAGTCCTTCCTAGACAGCGCCACGCTGTCCGACCTGAACGGCATGTACGTGGCGTTCCACAAGGCCGCGGAGAAGGACCCGGCCATGGAGGACGAGGCCAGGTTCTGGTTCAAGCGCCTCGAAGACGGCGACGCACGGGCAAGGTCCATGTGGACGAGGTTCAAGGAGATAAGCCTCGCCGACTTCCAGCGGGTCTACGACAGGCTCGGAGTGAGCTTCGACTCGATAACCGGCGAGAGCTTCTACAACGAGATGCTCGACCGGACCGTCGCGGACGTCGAGGCCGCGGGCATCGCGGAAATCAGCCAGGGCGCCCTCGTGGTCCAGCTCGGCGACGGCATGCCGCCGGCTTTGCTGAGGAAGCAGGACGGAGCGACGCTCTACCTGACGAGGGACCTCGCGGCCGCGAGGTACAGGATGGAGA
>JBFZBV010000620.1:0-3772 GCA_041308285.1 Planctomycetota bacterium
GGGCCGGAGGCATTCCCGGCAAGCTCGTCATACTGGACCAGAGGCGGCTCCCGGAGGAGGAGATATACCTGGAGCGGACGACGGTTGAGGATTTGCACGGAGACATCAGGACGCTGGCGGTGAGAGGCGCACCGGCCATAGGAATCGCCGCCGCGTACGGCGTGGTTCTCGGGGCCGTTTCGGCGTCGGGAGGTAGCGCCCGGACCGCGGTCGAATCCGCCCTGTCCGCTGCGGATTTCCTGGCGTCTTCGAGGCCGACGGCGGTCAACCTCTTCAACGCCCTGGACAGGATGAGGGCCAAGGCGCGCCATGCAGGACTCGACGCATCCAGCGGCACGGAGGCGGCCGGAATCCTGCTGGCGGAGGCCCGGCGGATACACGAGGAGGACGAGGCCATCTGCAAGGCAATCGGATCCAACGGGGCAGGGCTCATAAGGGACGGGACGGGCGTCCTGACGCACTGCAACGCAGGTGGACTCGCCACATCGGGATTCGGCACGGCGCTCGGCGTAATCTACGCGGCCTTCATGAGGGGGAGGAGATTCAAGGTCTACGCCGACGAGACCAGGCCCCTGCTGCAGGGGGCCAGGCTGACGGCCTGGGAACTCTCGAGGGCGGGCGTCGAGTACTGCATCCTGTGCGACGGGGCCGCGGGATGGGCGATGAGAACCGGGATGATACACATCGTCGTGACGGGCGCCGACCGCATAGCGCGCAACGGGGACGCGGCGAACAAGGTGGGAACGTACGCGCTGTCCGTCCTGGCGGAGAAGCACGGAATCCCGTTCTACGTGGCGGCGCCTTCGACCACGTTCGACCGCGACTGCCCGACCGGGTCGGAAATACCCATCGAAGAGCGGTCCGAGGACGAGGTGCTGGCCTTCATGGGCCGGAGGACGGCGCCGCCAGGCGCGAGAGCGTTCAATCCCGCCTTCGACGTCACGCCTGCCGGCCTGATTACGGGGATAATCACCGAGAACGGGATTATCGAGCGCCCGGACAGGGCGGGAGTGGAAGCGGCGATGCGGTGGGGAACCGCCGGGAAGGTGGCGGGTCAGATTAGGAAGCCGAAGCCTGCGTAGAACTCGTACCCGAAGTCGGGATGCACGCGGCGGAGGGACATCCCGTACACCATGGCTCCAAAGCACATGGTGAAGCCGGTGACGTTCAGCCTCACTCCCAAGTCTCCCCCTGCTATCGGGTAGGCGTAGAACCCCTGGTTCTTGAAATAGAAGCTGTTGAAGCCGAAGATTGGTCCGATGTACGGGCCCTGGATTTCCCCCAGCACGTAGTAATGCACGGCGAAAAGGCTGTGGAACGCGAGGCACATCTCGGAGGTCGAATCGGCCAGCGTCGTCTTGCCGATGCGGACGTTCTTGTTGTACATGGCGTACGCTATGGGTCCCGCTACGTCCAGGCAGAGGACGATGTTCTCGTCGATGTTGTTGAATTCGAGCCTCATGCCGGGAAGCACGAAAACCAGCTCTTCGTGGATTAGGGCGAAGGCTCCGTATGTGTACGCGTCCTGGTTCTTGTACGGGTTCCATCCTTCGAGCTCCGGCTCGTTTCCTCCCGCCTGGCCCGTGAATCCCGCCAGCCGTGAGCCGAGCCTTCCCCACCCGCCGAAAACCTGGTAATCGAAGGGGGTGAATTCCATGTCCGAGTCGGGCGGCGAATCCCACATCGACTGGAACGTCTCCCCGCCGGCGTCGCCGGGAATTCGGCTGGCCATGGACGCTATGGCGCCTGCTCCGGAGGTCCGCGCGTCCTGCGCCGACGCCGGGAGGGGCATTAGGAAGGCGAAGGCCGACGCTGCCAGGGCAGCGCATGGAATTCTCATCTGTGGCCCGTCTCCAAGCAATGCTTCTACCGCAGAGGAATGGAATCTATGGGCCTGCGGCAATCCTGTCAAGACATATTTGGCGCAGTCGCACGCCTCGCGGGCGGCCTGCACGGCCGGAGACCAGGCGGGCTGAAAGCGGTTCCGCGCTCCAGCGATGATTCCTGGAAAGCCGTCAGCAGCCCAGATTCCTCGAAATCACTATGCGCTGCACCTCGGACGTGCCTTCGCCGATTTCGAGGAGCTTCTGGTCCCTGAAGAACCGCTCGACTCCGTATTCCTTCATCAGCCCGTAGCCGCCGTGTATCTGGACAGCCTCCCTGGCGACGCGGCCGAAGACTTCGGAGCAGTAGAGCTTGGCCATGGCGGCCGTGGACGAGAACGGCCTGCCGCTGTCCTTCAGCCAGCAGGCCTTGTAGAGCAGGTTCCTGGCCGCCTCAATCTCGACGGCCATGTCGGCCAGCTTGAATGCAATGGCCTGGAACTTGGAGATGGGCATCCCGAACTGCTTCCTCTCCTTGGCGTACTTGAGCGCGGCCTCGTAGGCACCCTGCGCGCCGCCCAGGCCCATCGCAGCGATGGAAAGCCTCCCTCCGTCGAGCGTCTTGAGCATCTGGTGGAACCCCTCGCCCTTCTTGCCCAGCATCGCCTCGGGTCCCACGCGGCAGTCCTCGAAGAAGAGCTGCGCCGTATCCGACGACCGCCACATCATCTTGCCGGTCATTTTCTGTCTCGTGAACCCGGGCGTTCCCGGAGGCACGAGGAAGCACGAGTGCTCCGGACCGCCGCCCTCCCTCCTGCCGCTGACGGTCTGGACGGTGACGACGCTCGTGAGATCAGACGCTGCGTTCGTGATGAAAATTTTCGAGCCGTTGATTTTCCACGCCCCGTTCTCCATCACGGCGCTCGTCTTGGATCCGCCCGCGTCCGATCCGGCGTCGGGTTCGGTCAGCCCGAATCCGGCGACTCTCCGGCCCGTGCAGAGATCGGGCAGGTACTTCTCCTTCTGTTCGCGGCTGCCGAAGTAGTAGATGGGGCCTATGCCGAGCGAGTTCCCTGCTGCGACCGTGGCAGCGGTGGAACCGTCCACGCGAGCGAGTTCCTCGACGATTATGATGTACGAGACGTACCCTACGGCGGTTCCGCCGTACTCCTCCGAGACGAAGGGCCCGAAGAAGCCCATGTCGCCCATCTTGGCCACGAGGCCGCAGTCGAACTTCTCTTCCTCGTCCAGCCGGGCTGCGATGGGGGCCACCTCCCTTTCCGCGAAATCCCGGACCGTCTTCCTCAGTATTTCCTGGTCTTCGGAGATGTCAAAGTTGAGCATCGCCCCTCCAATTTCAATCTGTCAGTCGGAATCACGATTCTAAGGCGGGATTCGGCGGAGTGTCAAGGGGAACGCGCGCGGCATCAATCCTCCCCGCGCTTGCTGAGAACGAGGAAAAGCTTCCGCAGTGTCCGGCGCTCGATTTGCCTGACGCGTTCCTTCGTGAGGCCGAGCTTGTCGCCGATTTCCCTGAGTGTCAGGGGATTGTCCGAATCAAGGCCGTACCTGAGCCTGAGCACCTCGGCTTCTCGCTCGTCGATTGAATCCAGGAGTTCCCGTATCTTGTCGACCTGGACCTTCCGGAAGAACGCCTCCTCGGGCAGCACGATGCTGTCGTCGTGGATGAAGTCGTTCAGCGAGCACATCAGGTCGGATCCCATGTCCTGCTCGATGGATACGGACGAGTTCATCGCCTTCTTTATGTTGTCTATGTTCCTCGTCGGCATGTCCATTTCGGACGCGATTTCGGAAATGTCGGGTTTCCTCCCCAGGGCGGAAGTCAGCTCGGATTGAATCTCCTTCAGCCTCCCGATGAGCTCAATCATGTAGGTCGGGATGCGGACGGTCTTGGAATTCGTGTGAAGCGCCCTCTGGATGGCCTGCTT
>JBFZBV010000621.1:0-5017 GCA_041308285.1 Planctomycetota bacterium
CCTCATGCTCTTCCCGCCTACCCTTCCTCTTCCTCTTCCCCTCGCTCATCCGAGCTTCTCCGGCGCATTCTCGTTCCATGCAAGTCGTGTACGTGTACGAAAACGTGGACGGGAACGGATACGCGGCACGAAAGCACGGGTACGGGATAGCAGGTCCCGCGGTGAAAACGACCGACGATACATCCAGGAAAATCAGGTCGCCCGCCGCCCGAAGATTCCGGACTCTTCACCCCCGGGCCGGCGCACGAACCCACATTTTGCTTTTCAGCCTGCCGCCGGCGAATACAATACCCATTCGGTCCGGTCTCTCCCTTGGCCGCTGACGGGATTTCTGGAGGAGCAAGCCCATGTGCATGGATATCAGGGACGTGGTGGCTGTTTCCGCAGTACGGACGCCGATGGGGAAGTTCGGAGGCTCCCTTTCCGAGGTGCCGGTCTACAAGCTCGGCGCGCACGCGATATCCGAAGCGCTCAAGCGCGCGGGCGTCGCGCCCAAGGACGTGCAGAACGTCAACCTCGGCCACTGCAGGCAGGCCGGCAACTTCGTGAACCCAGCCCACACCGCGGCCGCGCTCGCCGGAATCCCCGTGACCGTGCCTTCCGTTTCGCTCAACATGGCCTGCGCGGCCGGCATGCGCGCAATCTCGATGTCCTGCCAGGAAATCCTCCTGGACGAGTCCGAAATCGTCGTCGCCGGAGGCATGGATTCCATGAGCACCATCCCCTACCTGCTCAAGGGATGCAGGTTCGAGGGCTTCAAGATGGGGCCGAGGACGCTCGAGGACGGCTGGTCGGATTCACTCGACCCCGTGCACGACATGATGGGCATGGGCGACACGGCCGAGAACGTGGCCGAGAAGTTCGCCATCAAGCGGGAGGAGATGGACGCCTTCGCGCTCGAGAGCCACCGCAAGGCCCAGAAGGCGCAGGACTCGGGGTGGTTCGACGCGGAGATTGCCCCAATGTCCCTGCCCCAGAAGAAAGGCGACCCCGTCCTGTTCGCAAAGGACGAGTCCATCAGGGCCGACACCACCGTCGAAAAGCTCGCCAAGCTGCCGCCCGCCTTCAGGAAGAACGGGAAGGTCACGCCCGGCAACGCCTGCGGCATGACCGACGGGGCCTGCGCGCTGGTGCTGACCTCCAGGGCCCGCGCGAAGGCGCTCGGCGCGCGCCCCCTGTTCTCCATCCTGGGCTATGCCATGTGCGCAGTGGACGGCAGGACCATGGGCGAAGGGCCGGCAGTGTCCATTCCCATGGCGCTCTCGCGCGCCGGCCTCTCCCTCGCGGACATGCACGCGGTCGAAATCAACGAGGCTTTCGCCGCCCAGGTCCTCGCCAACGTCAAGGCCCTCGGGCTGGACGCGTCGAAGCTCAACATGAACGGCGGCGCCATCGCACTGGGCCACCCCACGGGAATCTCCGGGGCCAGGATTGTGATTGCCCTCTGCAACGTGCTGCGCCGCATCGGCGGCGAACTCGGAGTGGCGGGCATCTGCGGGGGCGGAGGGGTCACGATGGCCATGGTGATTAAGCGCGAGGACTGAAAACGGCGCGGCGCCTTCCGCCCAGCCGCCCGGACCCGACGGCCCCCGGAAGGCCGCGGACGGGCACCGGCTAAATCCCCCTGAGCTCGGACGCCTCGACCACCCTGTTGATGGCCTCGATGTAGGCGGCCATGCGCATGGTGATCTTCCCGTCCTTCGACCCGCGCAGCACCTTTGACCACGCCGCGCTGATTTTCTGCTCCAGCCCCTGCCTCACCTGCTCGAAGGTCCAGCTCATCTGCTGGAGGTTCTGCACCCATTCGAAGTAGGACACGATCACGCCCCCGGACGACGCGAGGAGGTCGGGAACCACCGCAATACCGCTCTTGCCGAGCACCAGTTCCGCCTGGGGAGTGACCGCCGCGTTCGCGACCTCGAGCAGGACCTTGGCCTTCATCTCCGCAGCGGCGTCCTCGGTGATCATGCCGTCCATCGCTGCCGCCACGAAGATGTCGCACTGCTGGGTGACGGCCTCGTCGTTGGATATGAAGTCGCCGTCCTTGAAGCCGGCCACGGTGCCCTTCTCCTCCTTGTGCCGGCTCAGCTTCGGGATGTCCAGGCCCCTGCCGCGGTACACCCCGCCGGACGAGTCCGTCACCGCGACCACCTTGCCGCCCCTCTCGTGCAGGAACCTCGCCGCGTGGCCGCCCACGTTGCCGAAACCCTGGACCACGAACGTGCCGCCTTCAATCTTCCTCCCCTGCGCCGCGAGGTACTCGCCGGCCACCATGACCGCCGCCAGCCCGCCCGCCTCCTTCCTCCCCTGCGATCCGTGCAGCGCCAGCGGCTTGCCGGTGACGGCCGGAGGCGTGTACCCGTGGAGCTTTGAATACTGGTCCATGACCCAGGCCATGACCTGCTCGTTGGTGTTCACGTCCGGCGCCGGGATGTCCTTCAAGGGCCCTATGATCTCCGATACCCTGTCGACGTAGGTCCTCGTGAGCCTCTGGAGCTCCGCCTTGCTGAGCGCCTTGGGGTCGCACGCTATCCCGCCCATGGCCCCGCCGAACGGGACGTCCGCTAGAGCGCACTTCCATGTCATGAGGGAGGCGAGCGATTTCATCAGGGCAGAGTCCACCAGGGGGTGGAACCGGAGCCCGCCCTTCATCGGTCCCCTGGATGTGTCGTGCTGCACCCTGTAGCCCGTGTACGTCTCGAGCTCGCCGGAATCGCGCTCGAGCGGGATTTCGACCCTCACCTCCCTGAGGGGCGCCATGAGCAGCTTCTGGAACCTGGGCGCGAGGGACAGCATGTCCATCGCCTGCTTGAGGAACACGTCGGTGCTTGTCTCGGTCATTGCAATCCGTCCCTCCAGAGGGCTGCGGCGGCGCCCGGCCGCAGCCGGAAATCGATTCTAACGGCGGGGCGAAGACCATGTCAACGCCGGCAGCTCAGAACTCCCTGAGGCTCTGCTGGGCCCCGCGGTGCATGCCGTACCAGAAGTCCCACGCGGCTCCGTCCGGATCGGATTCGAAGGCGCCAATCCAGCGGTCCAGGTCCGGATGCCGGTCGCCCTCCACGTCCCGCCTGCGCGAGAGGAAGGTCCTCACGAAGTCCGCGTTCCTCCGCGTCTCCCACATGAGCGAGGCGTTCCTCGACGCGATTCGCATCGCGGTCATGCGCACGGACTCGAGGAAAGCCTCCCTCCCCCCGAACAGCGAGCCGTATATCTCCGGCACCATCTCCTCGGCCCAGGCCCGGTGGAAGCGGCAGATGCCGGCGTTGTCCAGGACGAGCTCCCTCGCGAAGCGGTCCGCGCAGGCGCGGCCGAGTTCCACGGGCGGCATGAACTCCGGCCCGTAGAACATGTAGTACTTGCCCGCGACCGGCATGGGCGAGAGCGCCCCGGGCGTCCAGTACTGGTTCGGCACCATCCACCCTCCGCGGTCGAACGAAGCGTAGACGAACGCGTCCATGACCTGCCTGCCGCGGTCCCGCGCGATGCGCCGCGCGAGCTTCCGCGCTCCGCCGGAGAAGTCCAGCGGGCCCGATCCGGAGGCGGCTGCTTCGAGCACTTCCACCCCGATGGCCGCGTTCCGGGCCGAATCGCCGTCCGGGTCGAATCCCGCCGCAGCGAAGGCGGGCTTCGCGGACGCGCCCGCCTCCTCGGGCTTCAGGAGCCCCGAAGACATGCACTCGAAGAGCCACGAGAGGACTCCGCCCGCGGATATCGCGTCGAACCCGAGCCTGTCGGCGGCGCCCACGAGCCTCTCGGCCGCACGCTGGTCGAAAACGCCGCACTGGGGGCCGAGGGCCTCGTAGGGCTCGTAGTCCTTCTTGTGTTCCCCGTGGACCTTCTTGCACACGGCCGCGCAGGGCTCCCCGCAGGTGCGCGACGTCCCGGGAGCGGCGGACGCCTCCTTGAACTGCCTGAGGTACCTCCCCTCCACGAACTCCCTGTGCACCCTGAGCCGCTCCTCCTCGTCCCAGAACATGCTGCGGTAGTTGAAGGAAAGCAGCCTGCCCTTCAGCGAGGCGAAGTTCACGCCGAACGTCCCGCCCGTCTCGAGCCTGGGGTCGAACCTGTACTTCGCGGTGGCGTCGAAGTCCTTGGCGGCCAGCTTCTGCTTGAACCTGGCCTCGAACCATCCGTCCGCCACGGTCCGGTTACGGAAGTCCTCGTCGATGTGCGTGCCCCCGGCCATCACCGCCACGACGTTGTGCTCTTGGAGCATCTTCGACCCGAAGCCGCCCCGGCCCGCCCAGGTGTCGGCGAACGTGGTCTTCCCCTTCTTCATCGGCGCCGACGCCAGCGCGCCGAAATCCGTCGATGCCGAGGCGGGACCCGCGGCTATGACCCGCGGATCCTCCTCGAATCGGTCCCCGAACCTCTCCATGGCGTGCTCCATCGCGCCGTACACGCCGCCCCGGCCCTGCGACCACAGGACCCCGGGATCCGCCGGGTGCAGGCCGACCTCCACGTCCTCGCCGTGGGTGCGGTTCAAGACAAGCATTGAGGGCGAGCCCGCCTTCCCGACCAGGCTGACCATGTTCACCCCGAGGTTCTCGAGCGCCATGCCGGCCCCGCCCATGGACGAGACGTAGAATCCGCCCCAGCACGGGGAGAAGCCGGTGAACACCAGCCTGCTGGATCCGGGGAATATCGACCCCGACAGGAGGCCAACGCCCATGTTCAGGCTTCCGTGCTTCGCCGAGAGGTGCAGACCGAGGTCCACCGGGCCCCAGAAAGACTCAATCGGATACCGCTCTATCCGGTAGTAGCCGGAAGAGACGTCCACGAACAGGACCTTCTGCGGCGCATGCATATCGACCGCCCTCGACCGCTTGTCGCGTCCCGCCCGTCCGCAGGGAGCGCGGACCGGCCGACGTGCAGGGTCAATTCTACGAAAGCCGCGGAGGTTTTCAACCGGAGCCGCGGGCCGCGCGGATTCCGCCGGCAGGGCGCGGGCCGGGGCCGGGTCCGGCGGCGGGGGCAGGGGTGCAGAGTCCGGATTCTTCGGGCGGCGGGCGAC
>JBFZBV010000622.1:0-3488 GCA_041308285.1 Planctomycetota bacterium
CAAGGACCAGAACGCGCTCGACAAGATGCCCGAGGTGCTGAGGGAGGTCCCGAGAGTCAGGGCCGAACTCGGTTATCCGCCGCTTGTGACCCCCACGAGCCAAATCGTCGGGACGCAGGCTGCGCTCAACATCATCTCGGGCGGGCGGTACAAGGTAATCCCGAAGGAAACCAAGAACCTGATTAAAGGCCTCTACGGAAGGAGCGTGGGGCCGATTGATCCCGATGTAAAGAAGACAGCCATAGGAGACGAGGAAGTCATTACCTCGCGGCCGGCTGATTTGCTCGAGCCCGAGCTGCCTGCAGCAAGGAAGAAGCTTGGCACGGACGACATCGAGAAGATCCTGTGCTACGTGCTCTTCCCGCAGGTGGCGGAGGAGTTCTTCCAGGCGAAATCCGCCGGGGAGAGCAACGACGACCAGATTGCAGCGATAGTCACGGCGCTTGTGTCGCGCCTGATGAAGGGCGCGAAAGCCCCGAGCCAAGAGGGCAAGGGCGATGCCGCTCCGCAGAATCTCTGGTCGTACGCCGGTCGAATCCACGCCATGCGGGGGATATGGAGGATGTGATGATGGAGACCTGTGTGATAATCGACGGCAGGCGAATCTGCCTTGACATTGAAACTGCCAACGGCAAGGACTTCGAAATCAAGATAGGGGACAGGAAGTTCAGGACCCATCTCGTGAAGAACAGCCACAACACAATCACCGTGGACGTCAACGGGCGCAATCACGTGGTGGACGTCAACGGCGACGAGCAGGCCGAGTCAATCGGCGTGTCCCTCGGCCCGAGGAAGCTCGACGTCAAGACGGCCTTCCTGAACGATCTCAGGGGCCTGAAACGCGAGGTCAGGAAGACGGAGACCCTCAAGAAGGTGACGGATTCCTTCGAGTGCGCGGATCTGAACGGCGCCGTGGTCGCGGCCATGCCCGGGAAAGTGGTTTCCGTGGCCGCCGCCGTGGGTCAGGACATCAGGGAAAACGAGGTCATCTGCATTCTCGAAGCCATGAAGATGCAGAACGAAGTCATCGCCCCGAAGAACGGCACGATCAGGGAAGTCTGCTGCTGCCCCGGGGACCTGGTGGAAAAAGGGGACGTTCTCGTGAGGATTAACTGACCGGGCGGGAATCCGGTCCCTGACCTGAATCGGGTGTCAACCGGCCGGGCGGGCGTCGAGCCCGCCCGGCTTTTTTTACAGGGCCGCCTCCGGCCCGGCAGGCCGAACGCCCGGGGCCGGGCAAGCCCAGCTTTTCAAAGGGCTTCCGAATGCCAGGCGAACCAGAACCGATCCGGAGCGGCGACGCCCCGGGACCCCTGTCCGGCTCCGGTTCCCGGAACCCCGGAGAGCCTGCGCCGATCCCGCCGGCGGATCTCGGCGCCCTGCGCGAAAACACCGGCGGCAAGTACGAGTTCAGGGACGAGATTGGCCGCGGGGGCCTGGGAAAGGTCGTCGAAGCGCACGACACCGACCTCGGCAGGACCGTGGCCCTCAAGATGATGCTTCCGGGCAGGGCAGCCGGCCCGGCGATGGACCGCTTCATGTCCGAGGGCAGGATCGCAGGCAGGCTGTCCCATCCGAACATCGTCCCGGTCCACGAAATAGGAGCCATCCGGACCGTGGAAGGTCTCATTCCCTACTTCGCGCGAAATCCTCGAAGCCGGCGATTTCTTCATCGCCCGGCATCCGGTCACTGTCCGCGAATACGCCCGTTTCCTCGACGACGTGCGGGCCTGCGATCCTGGGGAGGCGTGGTCGAGAGCGCCGAGGAAGGCGCCGACCGCAGGGCAGTACTGGGCGAGGGACAGGGACGGCCGGGCGGCGGTCCCGACCGCGGAATGGGCGTCATCCGCCGATCCGGAGCTGGTCTCGCGCGCCTCGAAACTGGACCAGTGCCCCCTGTGGTGGGACCTCGACTGGCCCGTCGTAGGAGTCTCGTGGGACGACATGATTCACTACGCCGAGTGGGCGCGCGTCCGGACGGGATTCCCCCTCGCGCTGGTGCACGACATGCTGTGGGAGAAGGCCGCCCGCGGCCCCGACGGCAGGTTCTTCCCCTGGGGCAACGCGCTCGAGTTCTCGTTCTGCAACACGTCAGCCTCTCACGAGGACGGCAAGAGGCCGTGCCGGGTCGAAGACTTCCCCTCCGACGAGTCCCCATACGGAGTCCGCGGCATGGCGGGGAACAACCGGGACCTGTGCCTCAACACAGCGGGGGAGGCGTATGCGCGGTGGCGCACCTGCAGGGGGGGAGTCTGGGTGAACGCAGGCTTCATGATTAGGTCCGCAAGCAGGACCGGGCTCGGGCCGGAGCAGGTCGACCTCGCGTCGGGCGGCCGGCTCGCCTTCTACCCTCGCCTGCCTGTGCCCCCGATAGCGAGGAAGAAGGCGTGATATTCCCGCATCCGCTTCCCGGCCTTGCCGGCCCGCGCCCTCCTCGCGCCAGTAATTCTCCGCCGCCGGCGCGATTTCTGGTACCTGCCGGACGAGCCGTTCTTCTATGCGCGCGTACTCCAGCTTCATCTCTGTCGATGCCGCCTGACGGCAGAACTAAGCGGCACATCAATCGCGAAGCGATTGATTGGTCCGCTTGTTAGGGCCCGATTATCTCGTTGAGCCCCTCTACAACCTGTGCCATCTCCTCAGGACTGGCCCGCCCGATGCGCTTGTCGAGCCTCTCCACAGCAAGCGTCCTGATTTGGCTGATCTTCACCCAGGATAGCTTCGGAAGACCCTTGGACTCCAACTCGAGAGTCAGAGGGAAGCCGGCACGCTGCGGCTGGCTTGTGATCGCTGCCGCGATGACTGTCCCTGAACGCTCGTTGAAGACATCCTGGCTCAGAACTAACACTGGCCGCTGCCCTGCCTGCTCGCTCCCTCTGACAGGATTCAGATCGGCCCAGCGAATCTCGCCTCTCAGTATTGCGGCCATCGCCCAAACTCCTCTGAAATCCCCTCCTCGGCCAAGGCCCTCTCGAACCCGGGATCGAGTTTGCTGCACTCACGGGCCAGCCGGCTCTGGTCCAGCCGTTCTAACTTCTCCTTGACCGCCTCCTGGATCGCTTGGCTGCGGTTGCGAAAGACCGCTCTCCTGACCAGCCGGTCCAGCCGGGCCAAGAGTCTCTCATCTATCGTGATGGCAACCTTGGATCTGCTCATATTGCACCTCCGAGTATGATGATATGTCATATCATCAGGATTGTCAATCCATTTACCGCCCGGGCCCTAACGCCGGCCATGTGATGCGCCGAGTATCCCGGCGTCAAGCAGCATGGCCTGGTTATGCCAGAACTTTCAGAAATCCGGAGAGTTGCCGAACAAACGCGAAAGCCTGAGCGCCATCTCCGGACTCACCGACCGGCGCTCACGCAGCAATTCATTCACTGTCTGGCGTGAGACACCCATCGCCCGGGCGAGACCAGTAACCGTGAGCCTATAGTCGGGAAGGAAGTCCTCCCGGAGCATCTCGCCCGGATGGATTGGACGCGCCT
>JBFZBV010000623.1:0-3339 GCA_041308285.1 Planctomycetota bacterium
TGATTGAAATCACCTTCAATTCCCCTGCCGCGACCTGGACCTCGATCTCCTTGCACGTCGTTCCGGCGACCACCGCGAGCCTGTACAGCCCGGGCTTCGCGTACCCCGACCTGAATTCCCCGTTCCTATCGGTTTCCGGACATGCTCCGGTAGCCCTCTGGTATTTCGGGTCTTCCCAGGTGTAGCAGAAGTGTATGTTGCAGCAGGGCACGCCCTTGCCCGCCGAGTCCACGACCCGTCCGGCAATCCTGGCCCCCCTGGCCAGCACTATCTTCACCGGGCCGGTCTCCGAGGCTTTCACCTGGGCGCATTCCATGGGAAAATCCGGATGCTCGACGATGATTGTCCCATCCTCGCACGGGACGTCGTTGAACGCGAAGGACCCGTCCGCCGAGCTCGAAGCCTCGGCCCGGAATCCCCGGGACTGGAAGGTCAGCGGCGCGCCGCGCACGGCCTCCCCCGCAGGCCCTGCAATCAATCCCGTCACGTTCTTCGCGGGAATCATCCTGATTTTCTGCATGACGACGTCCCTGCCCGCCCTGATGACGAATTCCCCGAGTTCGGCGATTGGCCTCCGATTGTCCGAAATCCGGCCGGTGCACCTGGCTTCGAAGGCCATTATCCGGTCGGGCGTCATGCATTCCACCCTCAGCGGGATGGTTTCCGAAAAGGACCCGTCCCGGCCCACGTTCAAGCGCACGGCCGCGTCGACATTCGATCCCTCGAAATACGCGGTCAGCCCTGCAGGCTGAACCGCGAACATGGACATGTCGAAAGCGCCCGTGAACTTCGGGAAGCGGGTCACGACGAGGCGCAGTCCGCCTGCCGGCTGCATGTTCTTGAACAGCGCGGGGAAATGGCCGCCCGCTGCGACCCTGAGGTCGAACGCCGCGTCCGGCATGCCGCTGAAAGAGAAGCTGCCCTTCGGGCCGGCGGTCTGATCCATCGCGAACGTCGACGCGCCTCCCGCCCCGGCCTTGACCAGAGCGCACACCTGCGCCGCGCCGACCGCCGATCCGTCCTGATCGACCACGACTCCGGATGCCGTGGCTCCCCTGACGAGCTGGAAGTCGACGGTCGCCGTCGAGCGTTCGGACACGTCCGCCAGGCCTTCCACCGGCAGATATCCGGGCGGCCATGCGGAGATGCGGTAGGTCCCGGAAGGCAGGTTGCGGAACACCGCCTTCCCTTCAACTGGACATTCCGAAAGCCAGAATACCCACGGGCGATTGGGCTCTTCACCCTCGCGCCTGGAGTAGAGCTCCACGATGAAGGACCGCATCGAATCCGTCCAGCCCCCGAACCGGACGGCGACGTTGCCGCGGCCCCGGATGCGGATGTCGCATTTCACCTCCGCCGTTTCGTCCTCGCCCGGCCGCACCTCCTGCTCCCCCCATCCGATGTAGCCATCCTGATCCACTGCGAGAAGCATGTGGCTTTCGGACGGCGACAGCCCAGGAATCGAGAACCCGCCGTGCGCGTCGCTCACGGCATTCGGCAGGTCCTTCACGGCCCTGGCGACGGCTATGTCGACTGCGTCAGGGCTGGTCCTCGAATCGAGCGCGCAGACCCAGGCGCCGGCCAGGGTGTTGCCGTCCGGGTCGTAGACCGTGCCCGAGACCGTGAATCCCTTTGCGAGCCTGTACACCAGCACGTCCTCCTCCTGCGGAGGGATGTACTCCGCCAGGGCCTTCTCCCGGCCGTCGAGGAGGAATCTGAGGAATATGACCGGTCCGCCGTCTCCGGAAATCGTGAAACAGCCCACATGGTCCGAGGCCGTCGTGCATACGATGCTGCAGTCCTTCGACGTCAGCCATTCGCACAGCATCCCTTTCCAGGCTTCTATCCTGACGCCGGCCAGCGGCTCGCCGTTCTCGTCCGCCACGCGGCCCTTGAGGGTCCAGGACTCCGAATCGCCCGCATCGCCGTCCCCGGCCGAAGGGGGCTCGCCGGAACCGTCGTCGCCCCAGCCCAGAACGGACCTGCCCTTCGGGGGCTTCGCTGGTTCCCCCGCAGGAGCGGGATTCGCCTCATCCGGCTCCCCGGCCTGCAATCCGGAAGGAGCGGGAACAGGGTGAAGCTGTAATCCGGCCGGTTCGCCTGTATCCGCAGGCGCCTGCGTCTCGGGCTGGACTGCGATGGGCTCGTCGCCTCCGCTGCGGAGCAGGACGAGGCACATCGCCGCTGCGAGCAGCGCCGCGGCGGCAATCGGAATAATCGATTCACGTCTCATGGATGCCCTTGCGCATGAAATGTCAAGGCGAACGCCCAGGCGTCACGCGCGCCGCAAGGCGTCGCGCGCACGCCATTGTCAGCGTGCAAACATCTCACCCAGGACCGACAGGACGTTTTCAGCGGTTCGCTTGTCGAGACGGCCGAGCCTCTTTGCCAGACGCGTCTTGTCCACGGTTCTGATTTGGTCCAGGACGACCTGACCCGACCTGCCCCTGAAACGGCAATCCACGCGCGTCGGGTACGGCCGGCCCTTGGTCGTCATGGGGGCGACAATCACTGTCCGGATGTGCCTGTTCATCTCGTCCGGCGATATTACCGCGCACGGCCGATTCTTGCGAATCTCGACGCCCACCGTCGGATTGAGGTCCACAAGAAATACCTCGAGTCGGCTTACTCCCACTCCCAGTCCTCCTCGTCCCAGGAGCTCGCAGCCGCGACGTCGCCGTCAAGCAGTGCGTCATCCCCGCACTCGGACATCCGCTTGAAAGCCTCCTCCCATCCGGCCCTGGGCTTGTTCTCCCGGCTTATCACCAGCCTGTTGTCCTCGACCTCCAGATCCACCTCGCCTCCGAGACCCGCCTGAAGCATCAAGACCTTCGGTATCCGGATGCCCTGAGAATTGCCTATCTTCACTATCTGTACTTTCATGGTTCGACCTCCGTAATTACATTGTAATCACGGCCGAACGGATTGTCAAGAACGAGACCGGCTGGACGTCTCCCCCATTCGCCGGGAAGTATGCACGTTAACGTTACGCGTCAGCCGCCGCGCCAATTCTACCATTTAAACTTTGGCGCGCGTCGGCTGCACGCGATTGTTATGCGACGTTCAATGGCTTAATCCGATTAACCTCCGGCCCAATCTCCTGCGCCGCATCCCATAAATCTACCGCACGCTGCGCATTCATCCAGAAATCCGGAGAGTTACCGAACAAACGCGAAAGCCTGAGCGCCATCTCCGGACTCACCGACCGGCGCTCACGTAGCAATTCATTCACTGTCTGGCGTGAGACACCCATCGCCCGGGCGAGACCAGTAACCGTGAGCCTATAGTCGGGAAGGAAGTCCTCCCGGAGCATCTCGCCCGGATGGATTGGACGCGCCT
>JBFZBV010000624.1:0-2922 GCA_041308285.1 Planctomycetota bacterium
TACGACACCAGGATTCCGACCCCCCTCACGTCCTCCCTGAGATCCCTGACCTCCACGGTGCCGACGAGCCCTGAATCGTGGACGGGCTCTATCCGGATTGCGCACGGGACGCACGACAGCGCCCCGCTTCCACGGCCGGTCTCCACCTCCGCCCCGTCGTTACCGTGCCTGTACAGCCGGATTTCCGCGGATTTCCCGCCCGCCGCGTCCTTCACGACCGCGTCCGCCCAGACCGTGCCGTTGTCCGAGTTCTTCTCCTCGATGCCGCTTATGCGCCATCTGAGGTCGCCTCCGCCCGGCCCTTTCACGGACAGGCTTATGAAGCCCCAGGACATGAGAAGGCCCAGAATCACGCCTATGTAGCCCAGCGCCACCCCGACGCCCGAAACCATGGCCTGCCTCCCGGGTGTCGCGACCACGGGCAGGAGCGAGTCGTAGAACACGTAAGCGACCTGGTAGGAGACGTTCGCCACGAAGTAGAAGACTATGATCGCCCACGGGCTCTCGGGGACGGAGAGCATGAAAGTGCACGCGCAGCACAGGACCGTGGCGATGACCAGGTACCGCTTCGTCCTCCCGGTCCTGTCGGGGAGCGCGCCGAGGAAGGGGGCTATGAGCGCGGAGACAATCATCGAAGCGAACGTCGTGGCGCCTACAATCAGGTTCGATCCCCCGTGCTCCTTGGTCACGTACAGGGTGAGGAAGAAAGTCACGACTATCGCCGAATATATGGTGTTGGCGAAGTCGTACATGGCCCAGGAAGCCACCGGCAGGAACCGGTCCCGCTTGTACCGGCCGAAGACCTCCGCGTCGGTCCCGCCCCCGCCGTTCGTCGTGTCTGGCCCTGGCATCGAATCCATCGTTGCTGCCGCAATCCGATCCGCGCTCCGGACGCATGCCCCCCGGGAGGGAAAACCGTGGAATTCTACCACGCGTGCGGCGGGCAAGAAGCACATTATTAAGGGCGAGCGGCGCGGGAGCGCGGCACGGACGAGCAGGGACTCGTCCCTTCAAGACGCCGGATGATCACGGCAATCCGCCTTCGCTTGAAAGCATGCGTTCTGCGGAGCGAAGCCCGCCCCGCCTTCGCCTGGCGGCCGGTCCGAGGGCTTCAGCGGGCTCCGCTCCGTCATTGAAATCGTACGTCAGACGAAGGAGGGTCGGGTTTCATTCCGCCACGCTCGTCAGGACGAAGGCGGGTTGGGGCGTTAAGCGTGTCGATGCGAGCCGTGGGGGCGTGGACCGGGGGTAGTATGGTGATACCGTAGACCGTGGGGATTGGGAGGGCGAGGCTCCCGCCGAGCCACTCAAATACCGCAGGGCGCGTGGGGGATTAGCCACTCTCATCGACCCGGGAGTGGCTCAGCAGAGCTTCGCTCTCCCCCGGGTTTGCACTGTTCCTATTTCCCCGCCTCGCCGGCGGCAATCTTCTTCTGCTGCATGGCCCAGTACGACCGCCACCTCGCGGTATTGAACACGAAGTCGACCTTCAGAATCTGCCTCAGGGCGTCCCGCGAGGTCATCTTTATGGCCTTGTTCTCGTTGTCCAGAAGGGCGATGAGCGAATCCACGGCCTCGTAGCTCCCGATTTTCCCAAGGGCCTGGATGGACGACTGCTGCAGGCGAACGGCCTGGCTCCACGTCGTGAGGTCGAGCACGTCCCGCACGGCCTTGACCGCCAGCGGGCCGAGGTTCCCGAGCCCCTGCACCGCGTATATCGCCACCATCTGGTCCCGGTGGCGGAGCATCCTCACCAGCGGGTCCACGGCCTCCTCCATCCCGGACATGCCCAGGCCGTAAACGATGTTTCTCGCGAGCTTGCCCGAGTCAGCCGCTCCGGCAATCCTGGTGTACGTCTGGAGCACCTTCATTTTAAGGGGCTTGGGGACGTTCGGATCCGCGAGGAAGAGGTTGATGATGTTGATGCATATCTCCACGTTCGCCTGGTCGGCCTTCGAAAGGAAGTCGAGCAGGGCGGAGAGGGCCGGATCGACGTTCTCCTTGGCCGCCTTGGCCGCCTTGTAGATTGCCGACATGAAGGCCGCCTTGAGCGGGAAAGCGGCCCTGCCAAGCCCCGAGACCAGCGCGGGGACGAGGTCCGGCGCCTTCATCGCCACCACCCTGTCGACCAGCTCCGGCGTGGCAAGCTCGTCGTCGAACTTCTTCTGCCGCCCGAACCACGCCATCACGGAGCCCTGGAACCTGGAATCATCCTTCACCGAGGACAGCACCTCGACGATGCAGGCCCCGACGTCGAATCCGGCGGCAGAGAGAGCATCGGACATCAGCGGGACAGCCTTGGATCCGAGCTTGGCGAGTTCGACCATGGCCTCGCGCCGGGCCTTCATGAACTGGCTGTATTTCGCGTAGAAAGCCTCCAGTCGGCCCTTGCGTTCCTCGATTGCGGCCTTGCGCGCCTCCTGGATCTGCTTCATGTCCTTTTCAATCTCCCGCATGTCCTTCTCGTCGATCCCCGTCACGACAACCGCCTCGCTTTCCATCACGTCCCTCATGAATTTCTCAATCGTCCTCAGCTCGATTTTCTTCTTGTCGAGCTCCTCCTCCGGCTCGGCGTCCTTCAGCGCCTGATCAAGCTTCTTCCTGTACGCGGCGTGCAGGTTCGCCGACATGCTCTTCATCTTCGATTCCATCTCCTCTATCCGCTTCGCAAGATCCGCAATCTGCTTCTCAACGGGGTCTTCCGGCCCCTCGGGCTTCGCGCCCTCCTCGGCCGCCGCCCCGGTCAGCTCGTAGTCGAGCTTGCTCTTCTCAGCGGCCAGCGCGGGCGGTATCGCCAGCAGGGCCAGGAGCTCCTTGATTCTGACCTCCTCCGATGCCGAGGGGACGGGATATTCCGGGGGCTTTCCCCCCCCCTCTCCGGGGGCGGTTCCTTCCGCCGGCTTGGGGCCCTCTTCCTGGGAG
>JBFZBV010000625.1:0-3596 GCA_041308285.1 Planctomycetota bacterium
GCGAGGAGCATTCCGCCGACGAAGTAGTGGGGGGAGTAGATGCCGTAAGCCGCGTGGAGGCCCTGGAAGACGATTCCGGATATTATCACCGCCCAGACTCCGCCGGAGGCCTTCTCGAGCGGGCCGAAGAGCACGCCTCTGTAGACCGCCTCCTCCTGGAGCGGGGCGAAGACGCAGGACATGAGGAGCCCTCCGGCGGTGAAGGGCGCGGCATGCAAGGGGTCGATGAGGCGTATTCCGAAAGCCGACTTGAACAGAGCGGCGGCGCCGAGTCCCGCGGCCAGAAGCACGGATACAGAGACGACTATAATCGCCGCGTTCCTCGCGCCCTTGCGGGCCGACCCTGCGCCAATCCCAGCTCCCGCCGCGCCGCGGGACCACGCGCAGACGGCCAGGGCCGCCGCGGCGAGGGCCGCCCTCGCCGAGTGGAACGCGGCCGCGCTGCCGGTCAGGTGCGGAATCAGGATTGCCGCGAGGAAGTCGAGGGCTACGACCGAGAAGGCGAACCATGCGCCGCCCGCGGTGGACCGGGCCCAGCCTGAACCGCCTGAGCTTCCCATGCCGAAGGCCCCCTTCGCAACAATACGCTCCGAGGAGCCACATTCTAGCGCGGAGAATCCGCGAATGACCGCTAATTATGCCGCCATCCTCCGGAGGCGCGCTTCAACCGGCAGCCTCGCGCTGATATCATGTTGCAATGGATTGCCCAGACGGAACCGATGCAAGTCCCCCCGCCGGCGGAATCGTCCCCGCCCCGCGGAGCAGGAACCCGGTCCGGAGGCTCTACGAATGGGTGCTGAGCTGGGCCGACGGCCCCTTCGGCGGCGTCGCCCTGTTCGCGCTCGCGTTCTGCGAGTCGAGCTTCTTTCCGATACCTCCGGACGTGCTGCTCATCGCACTCGTTCTCGGCGCGAGGAAGAAGGCCTTCATGTACGCCGCAATCTGCACCATAGGCTCCGTGGCGGGCGGCGCAGCGGGGTACGCACTGGGCTTCGCGGCCGCGCCGCTGGGCAAATCCCTCGTCGTCGCCCTGTCGGACGAGGCCGTATACATGAAGGTCGCGGAGAAATACGGCGAAAACGCGTTCGCCGCCATCGCGGTCGCGGGCTTCACGCCGATACCCTACAAGGTCTTCACCGTGACCGCGGGGATCTTCCACGACCACGTGCCCTTCTCGACCCTCCTCCTGGCGTCGCTTTTGTCGAGGACGGCGCGCTTCTTCCTCCTTGCGGCGCTCCTCAGGCTGTTCGGCACGGCCGTAAGGAAGTTCATCGACCGCTATTTCAACCTGCTCACAGTAATCTTCACCGTCCTTTTGATTGGCGGATTCCTCCTGCTCGCGCAGGCCGGCGACGGGCCGGACTCCGGGGCCAGGGCGAAGGTGCTGGTGCTCGAGCTCTCCCTGCCGGACGCCCGGATGAGGGAGAAGGCCTTCCAGGAGCTCAAGACCCTTTCGCGGAGCCTTGGAGACGAGAAGCGCTTCGGATACGATCCGGGACTCGGCCCGGACGCGAACAGGAAAGCCATAGAGGATTGGACCGGGTGGGCCGAGGGGATTGCAGCCGCAGCGCGGCCGCAAGACGGCCGCTGAAGCCGGAGGCTTCGGGGATCTTGCGGGGGGCACCCCTTTTGGAAGGGGTTCCCCCCGCGCCCCCTTCCCGAAACTTTTCTTCTTCGATGCATCGATTGCGCGGATCGCGCAATCGATGCATTCGCGGCTGAAGCCGAAGGCCTGGGATTTGTCTCGATTAAAACAGGTACTCTCGCTCCGATGGGCATCCCGGGACCTGACGGAGGGATGCATACTCCGGAACAGAGTCAATTGCTGAAGCCGAAGGCTTCTCAATGGCGTTCGAAGGCGCCCATGTCGAAGGCTCCGCCGGCGTTCCTCGCATAGCCCTCGGCGTCCGCGAGCGGGGCCGGGGGGGACTGGCTCGATCCGCTGTCGATTGCGGGCGAGCCGGCCTGGACGCGGAAGTCGTTCGACGCGGCCGCGACGAAGAGCGGGTCGCCGGAGAGGCTGTTCGCGTCCCCGAAGGAAGCCGTCTGCCAGGCCGCAAGGGTCGTGCACGTCGTCCAGTTGCCCGGCGACGTCTCGACGCTGCCTATGATGCCCCCGACGGAGAAGAAGAGATTGTAGTTGGACGTCAATCCGCCCGTTCCGAGCGAGGTGGCTATCGCGTACCCCGTGAGCGAGTAGATTACGTTGTTCCTGATTTGGCACGACCCGCCGCCGGCGCCAAGCACGCCGATGTTGCAGTAGCACGTGTTGTTCACGAAGGTCACGCCCGGCACCGAGCCCGATATGAAAGCGTTCTGGCAACCGAAGATTACGCAGTCCGAGACGATGACCGAGAAGACCCCGGACTGGGAGATGTTGATTCCGGTCGCGCCGGTGGCGCCTGACACGCGAATCCCCCTTATCTCCACGTGATGGCTCTGGATGTCGACGGCATGCGCGGCCGGATTGGCCGCTGAAACCGTCGGGAGCTTGTCGTAGGCGGACCTAATGCAGAGCCACTCGGAGCCGGCCTGCGTGAACTGGACGGATAGGTTCTCGCTGTACGTGCCGTCGTCGTCAATCTCGATGACGGTCGTCTGCGTCACGGGATTGGGCAGTCCCGAAATCGCGGAGGATATCGTGGTGTAGTCGCCCGTCCCGTCCTTGCGAACCGTTATCAGCGTCATTGCGGCGGGATCAAGCTCGATTGACAGGAGCTGGGTGTCCGTTTCGACCCCGTCGGTGACCTGCACCGTGAATATGGAAGCCGCCGGAGCTGCGCTCAGCGTGCCGGAGATTGTCCCCGTTGCAGGGCCCAGCGTGAGGTTCTGGGGCAGAGTCCCTGACGGCAGCGACCATGTGAACGGCGGAGTGCCGCCGAGGGTCTGCAGGGTGACGTTGTAAGTCCCGGAAATCCTCGCGTAGGGAAGCCTCTGGGTGGTTATCGTCAGTGGGGGCGCTACGACGTCGATTGAGAACGCCTTTTCGCCGTATTCGCCTTCCGAGTCGGTGACCCTCAGCGTGAACTGGTACAGGCCGGTTGTCGTCGGCGTGCCGGATATCTCCCCGGTCGCCGCATCCAGGGAAAGGCCGGGAGGCAGGCTGCCGCCTGCAATCGACCACGCCGTATAGGGGGTCGATCCGCCCGAGGCCTGGGGCGTCTGGCTGTAGGCCGCTCCGACCTGGGCCTGGGCGAACGAACCGGTGTCTATGGACGGCTTGTCGGGATCGTCCTCGCTCGAGCAGCCATGGCACAGGACTGCGGCGATGAAGGCTGCGGATACGGCGAGTGCTTTCCCTGCGTTCATGACGACCTCCATGCGCGCGACCGGAAAAAAAGAAGGCCGGAGCAGTCCTCCGGCCTTCACGCTATACCCCCTAACGGACTCGAACCGTTGTCCCTAGGCTGAGAACCTAGTATCCTGGGCCGCTAGACGAAGGGGGCACTGCAGATTCTTCTATAGTCCGCGAGCCCGAATGTCAAGCCCAAAAGCCGCGCCGCTGCGCGGCGGCAGCGCGGCGCGGCGCTCGGCCGGCCGGCGGCGGGCCTGCCGCTTTGTGATACAATGTCCTTGACAAGGAAAGAGCCGCGAGT
>JBFZBV010000626.1:0-7593 GCA_041308285.1 Planctomycetota bacterium
CTCGATTGTGGGATCCGACTCCGCGGCTGCCGGCGACGGGAGCCCGGGATTCGTGGACGGGCCGGCGGCCGCTGCGAGGTTCAACTCGCCGAGCGGGGTCGCCGTGGATTCCACCGGCCAAATCCTCGCCGTCGCGGACACCGGCAACCACGCGGTCAGGATAGTCAACCTCTCCGCGGCCAGGATCGAAATCGGCTTCGGGACGACTCTGTCAATCGAGGCCGGAGAGGTCGGGACCCTGGCCGGGACGGGTTCGGCGGGTTTCGAAGGGGACGGCATGCTGGCGTGGAATTCGCCTTTCAACGCCCCTCGCAGGGTCGACTTCGACCTGTTCCGAAACGTGTTCGTGTCGGACTCAGGCAACAGCAGGATCAGGAAGGTGACCTTCTCCTCGGGGTTCGTCTCGACCGTGGCGGGCGCCGGGCCCTCGGGATTCAACGGCGACGGACTCCCTGCGGCCGACACGTGGCTGGACGGCCCGGAAGGCCTTGCGCTGGATCAAATCGGATGCATGTATCTCGCCGAGGGGACAGGCGGCCGTGTAAGGCGGTTCGTCCCGTGACGGCCGGTCCGCTATGAAAATCAGAATCGCTCTCTGCCAGATTAATCCCACGCTTGGCGACATAGGGGGCAACGCATCGCTCATCGAGAACGCGCTGAAAAGCGCCCAGTCGAACGGGGCGTCCATCGCCGTCTTTCCGGAGCTGTGCATCTGCGGCTGTCCGCCCGAGGAGCTCGTTTTCCGGAGCGACTTCGTCGCCCGGCAGAGGGAGGCAGCGGAGGGGATCGCATCGGCATGCCGCAGGATTGCGGCCGTGGCGGGATTCATCGACGAGGAGCGCGGAAGGCTGTACAACGCCGCGGCCGTGATGGCCGGCGGCAGGATAGCCGCCGTGTACAGGAAGACTGCGCTCTCCGGCTTCGATTTCTTCGACGAGAACAGATGCTTCGCCCCGGGCGGGAAGGCGCTCGTGCTGCGGCTGGACCGGTTTTCCGCCGCCGTGAACATATGCGGGGACATCCTGGCCGACGGGGGCGTGATGGACTCCCAATGCCTCGCCGGAGACGCAAGGCTCGTGATGAACATCTCCGCCTCGCCCTACCACGCGGGGAAGCTGGGCGGCAGGGAGGAGCTCGTCTCGCGCCGTGCGCGCGAACACTCGTGCTTCCTCGCACACGTCAACCTCGTGGGCGGCCAGGACGGACTGGTCTTCGAGGGCGGGTCCGTGATTGCCGCGCCCGACGGGTCGATAATCAACAGGGCCGCCCTCTTCGCGGAGGACGCCATCTACGCCGACGTGGACATCGAGGAGTCGGCCAGGGCGAGACAGGGCTCGAACTACGCGGCAAGGCAGGCCTCGTTCAAGCCCCCGATGCCGGTCGCGGCGTCGAGCCTCGGGCCCCTCGCGGATCCCAAGGGCAAGCCTCTCCCTGCCAGGCGGACCCCGGCGCCCCCGGCCGGGATTGAGGAGGAGGTCTACGGCGCCCTTGTGCTCGGAACCAGGGACTACGTCCTCAAGAACGGATTCGCGGACGTCGCGCTCGGCGTGTCCGGAGGCGTCGACTCGGCGCTCGTCTCGGTGGTGGCCGCCGACGCCCTGGGCCCGGACCGCGTGCACGGCGTGGCCATGCCTTCGAGGTACTCCTCCAAGGGAAGCCTGGACGACGCAAGGGCTCTCGCGTCGAACATCGGCATCCGCCTCATGGAGGTCCCAATCGAAAAGCCGTTCGCCGCGTTCCTCGACCTGTTCTCGGACATCTTCTCCGGCATGCCGGAAGACACGACCGAGGAGAACATCCAGGCGAGGATACGCGGGAACATCATGATGGCCCTGTCGAACAAGCACGGCTGGCTGGTTCTCACGACAGGCAACAAGAGCGAATCCAGCGTCGGCTACTGCACGCTCTACGGAGACACGGCAGGCGGATTCGCCGTAATCAAGGACGTGTTCAAGACCTTCGTGTACAGGCTCGCGGAATGGAGGAACGCGCGGGGACCCGTGCCGGTCATACCCAGGTCCATCCTGGAGAAGGCCCCGTCCGCGGAGCTCAAGCCTGGCCAGACCGACCAGGACTCCCTGCCGCCTTACGCCCTGCTGGATCCAATCCTCGAGGCTTACGTCGAGAAGAACCTTCCTGCGAGGGAAATCCCGGCCTGGAAGACCGATCCGTCGCTCGTGAAAAGAGTCATCAACATGGTCGACAGGAGCGAGTTCAAGCGCAGGCAGAGCCCGCCTGGAGTCAGGATTACCCCTCTCACGCTCGTCCCGGACCAGAGACCGCTCACCTGCAGGTTCCGGCCCTGACACCCCGCCGGGGCGGGAAGATGCACCAGGGCCGGCAAATCGGACCGGGTACATCTTCCGCGCCTGCATTCGAAGCTGCTGCCGCGCAATCAGCAGCGGCGAAGCCCGCCCTCGGCATGCGATGGACGAAGCGCGGGAAGCGCAATGCCGGCCTTCCCCTCGCCTCTCCGGCCGGTTGCCTGCGGTTCACTTCGCGAACCGGTCAGACACCACGTTCCGCTGGAACCGCTCGACTCTGATGGCCGCCGGACCAGCCAGGGGGCAGACGAACTCGCATGTGCCGCATCCAATGCAGCTGGTCTTCACGACGTGCGGGACTTTTATTCTCCGCCCGGCCGACGGCCCCGGTCCGGCCGTGACTTCATGCATGCGAATGGCCTTGTCGTGGGTCGGGCAATGCTCTTCGCACACCGAGCACGGCTCGCCATCGGCCCAGGGGATGCACCGCGACCTGTCGATGAAGGCCGTGCCTATGCGGAAACTGTACTTCTCGTTGGCCTTCTCGATTTCGTCCGGTCCTGCTTCCGCCGGAGGTTTGAGAGCCCCCTTGGGCGTCCTAATCTCCCTCACGGCCCCCGTGGGGCAGGCCGTGCCGCAGGCGTTGCAGTCCAGTTCGCAGCAGCCCGTCCTCGGCACCAGCACGGGAGTGAAGGCCGCCTCGAGGCCCCTTTCCAGGAGGAGCGGCTGCAGCCCGTTGGTCGGGCACGCGCGCATGCACAGGCCGCACCTGACGCACCGCTCGAGGAAACCCCGTTCCGGCAAGGCGCCCGGCGGCCTGAGCAGATACCTGTACCTCGTCCTGTCCGCCCTCTCTCGAGGCAGGCCCCTCAGATTGAACATCGGAGCCGCGAGCAGGCCTCCCAGCACGGATAGCAGCAAATCCCTCCTGCCGGGGAGCGGGGAGACGCCGTCCGCCGCCGGCCGGGGGGACGAGACGCGGAAACCGAGCGACGACGACGGGCATCCGGCGACGCACAGCATGCACATCGTGCACTCCGAGTCCCTGACTCCGGCACCGGGGTCTATCGCGCCCGTCGGGCACACCTTCGCGCAGACTCCGCACGAGCTGCAGGAGTCCCGGAAGCCAATCCTCACGAGCCTGAACTTCGACGCAAGGCCCAGCAGAGCCCCGAGCGGGCAGACCGCCCTGCACCAGAACCTGGGGACCAGAACCTCGGCCCCGAGCAGGGCGAAAAGGACCGCCAGGCTCAGGAAACCCCAGGAATAGACCGGATGCTCCCCCCCCGCAAGCCCCCAGCCGGCGAGCCAGGAGGGCTGCACGCCGGCGGACCTCAGCCCGAGCTCGACGTAGGGCCTGAGCACGAAAGCCCCGGACCTGCCCATAATCGATATCGGCCCGAACCAGCCGTAGGCCTGGGCCCCCATCACCGCGAGCACTAGGATTGCGCATAGAATCGCGTACTTGGCCCGCGGCGCCCAGTCCGGCAGCTCCCTGGCCCGTCTCCTCCCTGCGAGGCCGATTATCCCGCGCCACGCGTCGAGCACGGTGCCCATCGGGCATATGAAGCCGCAGAAAACCCTGCCCAGCGCGAACGCCGACAGGAGGGTGGCGGCGGACAGGAGGGCGGGCGCGATGAACGCCCTGGCCGCGATCATGGCGGATGCGGCCGCCGCAGGGTCCAGGAGGACGTACAGCCCGGCGGGAATCGGCGAAGCGTCCATGACAGGACCGGTCGCTGCGGCGGCCAGGACGAAGAACAACGCCGCCGAAACCGCCTGAATGACCCTCCTTGCGCCGAGGAGCTTTCTCATGCTCAGGCTTTCCCGCTCAGAATCCGCAACGATGCGGGATCCGCGGCGCCGAGGCCGCGGGCCGCCGCCTCGCGTATGTGGCCGACGTCGCGCCATGAGGCCACCGGCTCCGGCGCGGACGCGAACAGGCCCGCCCCTGCTGCGTCCACCGCGTACGCGTCCACGGAGACCGGATTCCTCCCCGCCACGACAATCCCGCGTTCGACCACGTCGCCCGCCCCCCCCCCGGTGGGGCCGTGTGCAATCATCACCCTCGATGCGTCCAGCACGACGAGGTCGGGAAACACCGCCTCGTTCAGGTCGGACAGCGCCGTGTCCATGACCCTGTGGAGTCCCCCCCTGTTCCCTCCCAGGATGCCCATGACGTTCTTGAGCGAAAGCGTCACCGAAGTGAGGCTGTGGTGCTTCGCCACCGGCACGCTGATGAACACGTCGGACTCGAGCGCCGCCCTGAGGAAGCTCCACGACCTGAGGGCCTTCCCCCGCGGGAGAACGACCTCGAAGCAGTCGGACTGGTCCTCCGACGCGTGGGGAGCCCTGGCGCCCGCCGCCTCGGCGGCTTCCCGTATCCCGCTGCGCGAATAGCAGGCGGCGGCCGCGTTGCACGTCCTGTCAAGCACCGTGACTTCCGACGCTCCGGCTTCAATCGCCATCCGGCAAATCTCGCGCACGACGCCGGGATGCGTCGTCGCGCCCGAGTGCCTGCCGGTCATCCACGATATGTTCGGCTTCACGAGGACCCTGTCGCCCTTGCGCACGAACTTCGCCATTCCGCCGAGCAGGGCGACCGCCGCCCTGGCGGTCCCGCCCGGCTCCGCTCCCCGCGCCACGGCGACAGCATCCTCGTCGTCCCGCGGCATCGGCCGGCGGTGCAGGAGCCTGAGATGCCCCGGAGGCGCCGCCAATTCCGTCGAATCCCCGTCCTCCGACCCGGATTCGAGGTTGCAGCAGTCCAGGGAAGCGGCGCAGACTCCCGCGCAAGCCGCCGCAGCGGCACGGGACAGGAACCTGCGCCTTGTGATGCCGGCTCCGTGTTCGAGTGTCATGCGTCCTCCCGGCCCTCCTTCAGAGACCTGGCATCCAGGAAGCTCTGGAGCATGATTTGCGCGGCCAGGCCGTCGATTTTCTTCTTCCTCCCGGCCCTGCTCACGTCGGCGGCAATCATGATCCGCGTGGCCTGGGCGGTGGTCAGCCGCTCGTCCCAGAGGGTCACGGCTATCCCGGTCCTGGCTTTCAGGGCCTCGGCGAGCTTCTCCGCGCCGCGCACGGCGCTGCCGCTGCTGCCGTCCATATTGTACGGGAGGCCCACTACTATCTCCACGGCGCCGTGCTCGGCCGCAAGCCTTGCGATTGCCTCGGCCGCCCCGGCGGCGTCCGCGAATCCCGCCGGCCTCGCGGTAATCTGCAACGCGTCGCTCAACGCGATTCCCACCCTCTTCGATCCGGGGTCCACGCCGATGATTCTCCCCTTCACTTCGCTGCTCATCCGCCCTCCCCGGCCGAGGCGGAGGCCATCACGGAGAACGCGTAATCCACGCCGAGGAAACGGTGCAGCCAGCCCGCGGCGCGGACGTGCAGGAACCTCTGCACGAAGGGGGCGTTGTAAATCCTCCACATCCCGTCCACCCTGAACCCGGAGAGTCCGATGATTCCGCCGAGCTCGTCATGCGCAAGCGGCGTGCGGTGCGCGGCGTCCTTCCCGAACCTCCCGGGCGTGTATATCGACGGCGTCGTGACGTAGAGCATGCCTCCGGGCCTGAGCGCCCTTCGCGCCGACGCGAGCAGCCCGCCGATTCCCGCGAGGTCGGAATGCTCCAGGACCTCGAACATGAGAACCGCGTCGAATGCGCGATTGACCTCGCCGAAATCCCGGTAGTCGTGCGGCAGAGTGCGGTCCGGATCAAGGCTCAAGTACTCGAGCCCGTCGATTCTGGCGGAGAGCTTGTCCTTCATGTCCCTCCGGCCCGCGCCGACGTCGAGCACGGCTGATCCCGGACCGATTCCGGCAGCCACCACGTCCTCCGCCCTGCGGGCGAGAGGGAGCGAGAAATGGCGCCCGAACCTGCGCTCTATCTCCCGCCGCGCGGGGTACAGGGATCCCCACGCCGGCGCGCCGCAGTCCCGGCCGGGGCGGGCTGCGCCTTCCCCTTTCCCTTCCATGCCGCACTCCGGCGCCATGACGCTCCTTTTCACTCCGCGCCCGGCCCCCGGGATCCTCCGGGGTGCGCAGCCGCATCGAGAGCTTCCTTCATCCCCTGGAGCACGGACTCCACGTCTATGCCTTTCATGCAGGCGACGTCCGGGCAGGCCGTGTATCTGCACGGCGAGCACGGCAGGCCCAGGGAAATCGCCCTGCCCCGTCCCCCGTAGGGCCCGTACACCCGGGGGTCCTTGGGGCCGAAAAGAGCGAGGACCGGCAGGCTCAGAGCCCAGGCCACGTGCATGGGCCCCGAATCCGCCCCGACCAGGAGGTCGGATACGCGGAAGAGCTCCATGAGACCCTTCAGATCCGTGGGGGGAGCCAGAACGGCTCCCGACTCCCTGCAGAGCGTCTCCGCGTCCTCCTTCTCTCCGGGCCCCCAGAGAATCGCCGGTTTGGATCCGAAATCCCGGGCCGTGCGGACGCACAGATCCCGCCAGCGCTCTATAGGCCAGCGCTTGTAGCCGCCCTTGGCGCTCGCGTGGGGATTGAAGAGTATCACCCTGCCTTGCTCGGATCTCTTGCGGACGGCGAATTCCCGCGCCCTCGTTTCCGCCCCTGCGGAGCGCGGCAGGACGAACTCGGCCTCGTCCGCCGGAATGCCGGCGCTCCGGACGAGAGCCAGGTTGCGGTCGACCCTGTGCGTGCCAGGGGGGCTCGGGGGTGCCCTGTGCGTGGCGAACAGCAGGCTGCATTCCCTGGAGTCGTCCAGGCTCAGCCCAATCCTGTACTCCGAGCCGGTCATGAAGGAGTTGAACCCGCTCTTCAGGTTGCTCTGGAAATCGAAGACCGCGTCGAAACCCCTTTTCCTCTGGCGGGAGTAGAATTCCAGCATGGATGCGAGGATTGACGGAGCCGAGACCGGGCTGGCCAGGCCGCTCATCCACGTCCTCCTCGGCACGGTGATGAGCTCGTCCAGCATCGGATGGCCTTCCAGCAGAGGCGAGCAGCGGTCATCTACAATCCAGGAAATCCTGGCGGAAGGGAGCGCCCTCCGCAGGGCGGACAGGGCGGGAAGGCAGTCGACCACGTCTCCGAGGGCCGACATCCTCACGATGAGCATGTTCCGGAATTCCGGCATCTGACCCTTGCGGGGGCTCCGGCGCGGACTACTTCCTGGCGACCCTGACGACGACTGTCGTCTTGTCTCCGGGTTTTGTCTCGTAGCTGAACAGGCTCAGCACGCGCCTTCCTTCGGACTTGAGCTTTTCCGCGACCTCGAAGACGGCGTCGCTGACATCGTCGACGTCCATAATCATCTGCTCGGATTCCGCGCTGAAGCCCAGTATTTTGACGAATGCCTTGAAGATGTCG
>JBFZBV010000627.1:0-4741 GCA_041308285.1 Planctomycetota bacterium
CCCGCAATCCTCGAGACGGCGAATGCGTCCCCCTTGGGCAGCCCGCCTGCGAAGAGCCTGTCGATGACGGCCTCGGGCCCTGACAGGCATGCCGAGGCGGCGGCGGTCCTCCGTGTTGGGCTCTTGGCGGACACGTCCACCATCCGGGCTTTCCCGGATCCATCGAGGTGCGCGAATCCTTCCGCGCCGGGTGCCAAGAAGACCTCCTTCCGGACTCGGGCCGGAGCCGGCCGTCATCCTTCCCGGTTGAAATCCTTGAGGGCGTCCTCGATTGAATCGTAGATGTCCAGGAATCCGAGGAGACCCATGGTCTCCATGATGTTCATCACCTTGTCGGTCATCCGGACGACCTTGAGATCCTTGGCGTCGGCAATCCTGCTGATTGCGCTTATGACGCTGCTGTTGACGTACGAGACTTTTTCCATCTCGAAGACTATTTTCTCTATGTCCCAGTTCTCCTCGAGATCGAAGACGATTTCGACGAGCCGTTCCGCGTCCTCGAGCTTGAGCTCCTCCTTCTCGAATCTCAGGAAGAGCACGTCTCCCGCTCGCTTGCAGATGAGGTCGGGTTTCGCCATTGGTTCAGTCCGTCAGGGAACGGCCTCCGAGCATTCAAAGTCAGTGCGCACCGTCCAGGAAGGGGATGGACACCCCGTTTCTCGCCGCGAAGCCGGCGGCCTCGCCGTACCCGGCGTCCGCATGCCTTGCCACGCCGAGCCCGGGATCGTTCGTGAGGACCCTCTCAATCTTCGAGGCGGCCTCGGGTGATCCGTCCGCCACGACGACCTGCCCCGCGTGGATGGAGTAGCCGATGCCGACGCCTCCCCCGTGGTGTATGGAGACCCACGATGCTCCCGACGAGGCGTTGAGGAGGGCGTTGAGGAGCGGCCAGTCGGCGACGGAGTCCGACCCGTCCTTCATCGCTTCGGTTTCCCGGTTCGGCGAGGCCACGGATCCGCAGTCCAGGTGGTCCCGGCCGATTACGACCGGCGCTTTGAGCTCTCCCGAGGCGACCATCCTGTTCATTCTCGCGCCGAACCTGGCCCTCTCTCCGTAGCCGAGCCAGCAAATCCTGCTCGGGAGGCCCTGGAAGGCGACGCGCTCCTGGGCCATGCGAATCCAGCGCGCGAGCGACGGATTGTCGGGGAATTCCTCGAGCACGGCCCGGTCGGTCTTCGATATGTCCTCGGGGTCCCCGGACAGCGCCGCCCATCTGAAGGGCCCCTTGCCCTCGCAGAAGAGGGGCCGGATGTAGGCCGGCACGAAGCCGGGGTAGTCGAATGCGTTCTGCACGCCTGCAATCCTGGCCTGGGCCCTCAGGTTGTTGCCGTAATCGAACGCAATCGAGCCCAGCGAGCGGAGTTCGAGGATGGCCCTCACGTGCTCCGCCATGGTCCTCATGGATTCCCTCTGGTACGCCGCCGGATCCGACCTTCGCAGGGCTACGGCCTCGTCGAAGGGCATGCCGTTGGGGATGTACATCATGGGGTCGTGGGCGGACGTCTGATCTGTGAGGAGGTCGGGCACGACGCGCCTTTTCGCGAGTTCGGGAAGCACATCGGCGACGTTGGCGCAGAGTCCGACCGATACGGCCTTGCGCTCGTCCCGGGCCTTGAGCACGATGCCGAGGGCATCGTCGAGCCCGTGCGCCTCCATGTCGAGGTAGCGCGTCTTGAGGCGCTTCCCGATGCGCGCCCTGTCAGCCTCCACGCCGAGGAACGCGGCGCCCGCCATGACTGCCGCGAGCGGCTGGGCCCCGCCCATGCCCCCCAGGCCGCCCGACACGATGAGCCTGCCGGAAAGGTCGGATCCGAAGTGCTTCCTGCCCGCCGCCGCGAACGTCTCGTAGGTCCCCTGGAGTATCCCCTGCGTGCCGATGTATATCCACGACCCCGCCGTCATCTGGCCGTACATCATGAGCCCGAGGTGCTCCAGGCGCCTGAACTCGTCCCAGTTCGCCCATGCGGGCACGAGGTTCGAATTGGCGATAAGTACGCGCGGCGCCCACGGGTGCGTCCGGAAGACCCCCACCGGCTTGCCCGACTGCACGAGCAGCGTCTCGTCCGGCGCGAGCTTCCTGAGCGCCTCGACGATGCGGCGGAAGCACTCCCAGTTCCTCGCCGCCTTGCCGGACCCGCCGTAGACGACGAGGTGCTCCGGGTCCTCGGCCACCTCGGGATCGAGGTTGTTCATGAGCATGCGCATCGCGGCCTCGGCGGCCCAGGTCCTGCAGGAAATCCCGGGGCCTCTCGGCGCCTTCACGGGTCTGTAGGCCGAATCCGGCATTGAGGTTCAAGTCCTAGATGAAATCCGTCCTGAGAGTCACGACTCCGCCCGGCTCCGCCGCGCGCCCTGATTCCCCCGTCGGCGCTACCCGAGCCCTGCGACCGCTGCAAGGGCTTCGGCGGAATCCTTCGCGGCCTGCTCGACCGCCTTCTGCCAGTTCTTGCCGAACTTGCTCTTGTAGGGCTCCTGCGCGAAGGCGTAAATCACGCCCCTGGAGGAGTTCACCACCGCGCCGAAGCCGCGGGCGTCGAACACGGGTTTGAGCTCCGCCGCGGCGCCGCCCTGCGCGCCGTATCCCGGGACGAGAAACAGCGTGGAAGGCAGCCTTCTCCGCATCTCCGCCGCGATCGCAGGATACGTCGCGCCGACAACGGCGCCGATTGACGAATAGCCGCAATCCCCCACCGTGCCGGCGCCCCAGGACTGGATGAGCCCTGCAACCCGCTCGTAGACGCGCGAATCCCCCGCCTGAATGTCCTGTATTTCCCCTGCCGATGGATTTGACGTCTTCAGCAGCACGAAAACGCCCCTCCCGGTCCTGGACGCGGCATCGACGAACGGCTTGACGCCGTCCGATCCGGTGTAAGCGTTGATTGTGAGTGCGTCGACCGGGAAGGGCCTGAACTCGGAAGCCCCGACGCTGACGGAACCGAGGTACGCCGCGGCGTAGGCTTCCGAGGTGGACCCTATGTCGTTTCTCTTGCCGTCGCCGATTACTATGAGCCCGGACTTCGAAGCGTACTGAATCACCTCGTGGAGGGCCCTGATGCCCTCGACTCCGAGCGCCTCGAAGAAGGCGAACTGCGGCTTCACGGCCGGGACCACGGGTGCGACGGCGTCGATGACCTTCCTGCAGAAATGCTCGACTCCCTTTGCGGCGTCCTCGAGGTTCTTCCAGGATGCTCCGTTCGGGACGACCTGGCTCACGAGGTCGAGCTTGGGATCAATCCCGACGCAGAGCGGATTGCCCTTGGATTCCACCGCCGACAGGAGCCTGTCCGCGAAGTTGACCATCGACGAAGCCTCAACCTACGCCTTGGAATTGGCCTTGGCGAAGTCCCTCATGAAAGCCGTCAGCTTCTCGACGCCCTCGACCGGGAACGCGTTGTAAATCGAGACCCTGATGCCGCCGACCGACCTGTGGCCCTTGAGCCCGAGGAACTTCTTCGCCTCCGCCTCCTTGAGGAACTTCTTCTCGAGGTCCTCGGAAGGCAGGCGTATCGGGATGTTCATCTTGGACCTCGAGCCCTTGTCGACGACGGTCCCCTTGTAGAACTTCGGGAGGTCGTCTATGACCTTGTAGACCATCGACGCCTTCTTGTCGTTCAGCTTCTCGACCCCGGGCATCCCGCCAATCGACTTCACCCATTCCAGCACCAGGTTGCAGATGTAGACCGCGAAGACGGGCGGTGTGTTGTAGGCCGACTCGCCGTCTATATGCGTCTTGTGGGAGACCATCGTCGGGACGTCGGGATTGCACTTCGACAGGAGGGAATCCTTGATGAAGACCACGGTCAGGCCCGCAGGCCCGAGGTTCTTCTGCGCGCCGCCGAAAATCAGGTCGAACTTGCTGAAGTCGATCCTCCTCGACATGAAGTCGCTCGACATGTCGGCGACCACGGGCAGGCCGCCGCAGTCCGGGAACGTCTGCCACTGCGTGCCGAAGATTGTGTTGTTGGACACGAGGTGCACGTACGTCGAAGCCGGGTCAATCTTGATTTCTTCCTTCCTGGGGAGCCTCGTGAAGTTCTCCGACTCCGTGGACGCGGCTATGAGCACCTCTCCGAACCTCTTCGCCTCCTTCATGGCCAGCTTGGACCAGTGCCCGGTGTGCAGGAACGACACCTTCTTGCCGGGCCCGAGGAGGTTCCAGGGGATGTGGAAGAACTGCGTCGAGGCGCCTCCGCCGAGGAACAGGACGTGGAATTCCTTGGGCACGCCGAAGACCTCGCGGAAGAGCTCGATTGTCTTCTTGTACACATCCATGTACTCCGGCCCCCGGTGGCTGACTTCGAGAATCGACATCCCGCAGCCGTGGAAATCCATCATTTCTTCGCTGGCCTTCCTCAGCACTTCCTCAGGAAGTACCGCCGGACCGGGATTGAAATTGTATGCTCTTGGACTCACGTGAAAATCCTCCAAACGGAGAGTCATACGGCGCAGGACCCCGGCCTATTGGACCAGATACCAGGTCTCCGCGTCGTAGGGTTTGACGTTGTTCTGGTTGGTGCCGATGGCCGACAGAAGGTTGTCGGCTTCCGCGGACTGCTTTTCCCTGTCGTAGATGGCTTTCGCCTCGGGGCCGGTCTTGCCTTCGTAGCGCTTCTTCTCGTTCGTGCTGGCGAAGAGCTGCTTCTCCTGGTTGACGAAGAAGACCTTCACGCCGGTCACGCCGTAGGTTTTCGGCCACGCGTAGCATGCGAACGCCTTCTCATGGAACTTGGCGAGGCCTTTG
>JBFZBV010000628.1:0-2698 GCA_041308285.1 Planctomycetota bacterium
TGCAGATCCTGGGCTGCGCCTTCCTTGTCGTGGTGGTGGGTTTCGCCATGCTGCTCCGCCCGCCGCCGAAGGGCTTCTCAGCCGAGCCGCCGCCAGCCCCGGGCGCCGCAGCCGGGCCGAAGAAGGAGGACTACGGGCCCGTGGAGATGGTCAAGACCCCTCAGTTCGCCCTTCTGTGGCTGATGTACGCCTGCGCCGCAGGCGCGGGGCTGATGATTGTCAGCAAAGTCACGAAGATTGCCACGGACCAGCTCGGCATCGCCGCGGGCTTCCTGTTCACTGCGGTCCTCGCCATAGGGAACGGCGGCGGCCGCGTGGCGGCGGGCATGCTCTCCGACATGCTCGGCCGCACGCCGACAATGATTTTCTGCTTCGTGCTGCAGGCCGGTCTCATCTTCATGCTCTCAATCGCCGAGAAGGGCTCCGTCTTCGCCAACCCAATCCTGTTCGGTTTCCACTCCGCCCTGATTGGCGCGTGCTACGGAGCGAACCTCGCCCTGTTCCCATCGATTACGAAGGACTATTACGGGCTGAAGAACTTCGGGGTGAACTACGGGATGGTCTTCACCGCGTGGGGGGTGGGCGGGTTCGTTCTGTCGCTGGTAATCGGCAAGGTCTACGACACCAACCAGAACTTCCTCATCGCCTACTACATCGCTTCGGGGCTCCTCCTGGCGGCCTGCGTGCTGGCGCTGCTTGTGAGGCCTGTGAAGTCGAAGGAGGAGGCGGCGGGCGCCGCTGCCGCCCCGCGTCCCTGACGGATCCGGCCGGAACGGCGCGGGGGGGGGATCCCGGCGCCGGGGGCAGGACGGGGGAAAAAAAGGCCGCGGCGCGGGGCTTGCCCCCGGGCCGCGGCCTTCGCGACGAAACCGCCGAACATAGCCCTGGCGGGCCGAGACCAAAGAGGTCGGGCCCGTCCGGGCCATGACACGCGTCCAGCCCTGAGCCTGCCGAAGGGCTGCGCGCGCGAAATCGGAATACCTTCGAAAATCCTACAAGGATGTTTACGCCAAGCGACTAGTCCTTCTCCCTCTCCTTGAGCAGTTCCATGAGCAGCTGTTTCAGCTCGGCGAGCTCCTTGCGGAGCCTGTCAATCTCCTGCCTCAGTTCGGCGGCCTCTTTCGAGGGCTTTTCCACGCCTTCGCGCGGTTCCCCGGGCCCGGCCCTGCCGGATTCCTCGCGCTCCCTGCGAATCTTCTCCCGAATCTTCTCCGCCCTCTCGGAATCGCCCTCCATTTCCGCCTTCTCGAGCTCATCGCGGAGCCGCTTGAGCCGATCGCCGGCCTTCGCGCCGCGCCCGGCGTCCTTTTCGGCCTTGCGGACCCCGGCCCCCTCGGCGAACTCCTCCTTCATCCTGCGCAGCTTGTCGCGCAGCTCTTCCGCCTGGCCCCTGTCGCCGGCCGCCTCCGCCTCCTCGATTCTCCTGGCGAGGTCGGCGGTCTTCTCGCGGAATTCCCTCATCCTGTTCTCGCGGCCCTCGCCCCGCTCTTCAGGGCCGGCCTTTTTCCGTTCCCAGGCCGCCTTGAACAGGGCCCTGGCTTCCTCCCTGAGCGCGCGAGCCTCGTCGTGCCTGCCCTCGGCTTCGAGCGCCTCCGCCTTCTTTTTCATGTCCTCGATTCTCTGTTCCACGTCCTGGAGCCGGACTTCGCCCGGGCGCTTGCCGGCCTGTGAGAGGATTTCGTGGGCGGCCTTGACCTCGCCGAGGAGCCATCTGAGGATTTCGGCCCGTTCAGCGTCGCCTTTCTCTTCCGCGTCCTTGAGGTCCTTATGGCCCCTCTCGGCGATGGCCTTAATCGCGGCGGCAATCTTTGCGATTTCGTCCTGGGTCTTCGCCGATCCAATCTGGCGGACCAGGTCCTTGAAGCCGTCCCTCACCCTTCCGACGGATTCCGCCCGCTCGGCATCGCCGGCCTTTTCGGCCTCGCGAGCCATGCGATCGAGCTTCTCGGCGACCTTCCCCAGCCTTTCGGCCGCGGCGGCGGCGGGCCTGCCCGCTTCGGCCCCGCGGCGGATGCGGTTGATTTCCTGACGGATGCGCTCGGCGGCGGCGGAATCGCCCCTCTCCTCGGCCTCGGAGAGCTTCTTGAACAGCTCGGACTCGCCTTCGGAGCCGCGGCCCTTCGCCGCCTCGCGCTCCATGTTCTCCCGCATGCGTTCGAGCTCCGCGATTTTCCTGGAAAGCTCGTCGACCTTCTCAACGTCGAATTCCTCCAGCGCCTTCTCGCGCTGGGCCCTCAAATCGTCAATCTTCGCGGCGAGGTCGCGCATCTTCTCCTTCAGCTGGTCCGGCCGGGGCCCGGCAGGAGCTTCTCCCCATTCGCCCCCGTCTTTCAGGCCCATGTACTTGTCCCTGAGCTTCCGGAACTCCTCGAAGTCCCCGCGCTTCTTGGCCTCCTCCATGCGCTGGAGCAGATCCTTGAGCACGGCTTCCTTCTTCTCCTTCTCACCGCCGTCGCCGGCAAGCGCCGCCGGGGCGGGCATCGTGCATGCGGCGAAAACAGCCAGCGCCGCAATCAGCACCACTCTTCGGATGTTCCTCATGTGAATCCTCCTCAAGGCAACCAATCCCCGGCCGGGCCGGGGCCGTACAGGGACGGAAGACCGCGCCCGTCCGGGTCGAACCACGCTCTGCGGCCGATTCATAAGGGTGCAAAAAGCGAGCCGGACGGATGTCAAGAAGCTTTCCAGCGCGCCGGCG
>JBFZBV010000629.1:0-8769 GCA_041308285.1 Planctomycetota bacterium
TCTTCGCATTCCTCGCCGGGCGAACCCCGGCGGCACCCTTGTTTTCAGGCCTGTGGCGCCGCGTGAAGAGCCCGAGAAGCGGGACTCGGCCTTAAAAGCACGGCTCGAGTCCTTTCTGCCACAACAATCCGCAGGCTTTGAACATGGGGAACGGTGTCTTAAACATGGGCAGCCCGCTTTCGGACGCATCGTTGAGCATCTTCGCGTCGGGCTGCTTGCCCCGGACGAAACAAACGGCGGCAATGTCGGCCATCTCCACGGTGCGTAGCACCTGGATGTTGGAAAGTCCTGTGAGAAGCAGCGAGCCGGGTTTCATGTAGGCCAGCGCATCGCTCATGAGGTCCGTGGCGCCGGCAATCCGGATATCCAGATTGCTCGTTGCGGTCTCCTCTGTCAGGAATTCGCCTTGAAGGAGCTTGCAGATTTCTTGCAGCTTCATGCGGGCGTCCACCAAGATGAACTGCTGTGCCAGCAAATCCGGGACATTATGCCAGCAGAGGGCGCCGCTGTAAACAACATCGCAGGAACCGGGGCGAAATCTGTTGCCAACCGCATGGAGGCTCATGTAATATCTCCCCCGAGTTTGCCCGAGCTTGCGAGATGGAAGATCTATCCCTCCACATCCTGGACATAGCGGAGAATTCCGTACGGGCCGGGGCGACGAGGGTCGAGATCTCCGTCGTGAAGGACGAGATCCGCGGCTTCCTCGTCGTCGCAATCTCGGACAACGGTGCCGGATTGGGGAAGGAGGAGGTCGAGAAGGTTTTCAACCCCTTTTTCACCAGCAGGAAGGAAAGGCGTGTGGGGCTGGGACTTCCGCTGTGGAAGCAGGCTGCCGAGGAGTGCGAAGGTGGCGTCGAGATTGTGTCGAATCCGGGATCGGGCACGAAAGTCGTCGCACGATTCAAGCTCGGCCACATCGATCTCAAGCCCCTCGGCGACCTCGGCGCCACTCTGTCGGCCCTCGTATCCGGCTGGCCCGACGTGGATTTCTTCCTGACCTACGCGGCAGGGGGGAGGGACTTTCTGCTGGATACGGCCGAGATTCGGACGAGACTGGGCGGGACGCCCATTCAGGACCCGGCAGTGCTGGGTTTCATCCGCCGGAGCGTGGCGGAGGGCGTCAGCGAAGTCGAAAGGAGCGGATGACATGCATCAGCCCATCACGGAACTGGACAAGGTGACGTCGCTCGAAGCGGAGTTTCCCGCCGAGGCGCTCGCGAAAGTCGATGAAATCATAGAGAAGAACAGGATGATTCCGGGCAGTCTCATAACGATCCTGCACAGGGTCCAGGGCGTCCTCGGCCACTTGCCGTTCCTCATCCTCAAGAAAATCGCACGAGAGCTGAACATGCCCGAAAGCGACGTGGTGGGAGTCGTCACCTTCTATTCGTTCTTCAGCATAAAACCGAGGGGGAAGTACGTCATCAAGGCCTGCCTGGGCACGGCGTGCTACGTGAAGGGCGGAAGCAAAATCGTCACCAAGCTTCAGAGCACCCTGAACGTGAAGAGCGGCGATATGACCAAGGACAGGCTCTTCACCCTCGAGGAGGTCAGGTGCCTCGGGGCCTGCGGGAAAGCGCCGGCCATGATGATAGGGGAGTTCACCCACGGCCTGGTCGACCCGAAGGAGGTGCCCGCAATCCTGGATTCCTACAGGCAGAAGAAGTAGCCGGTCGGCGAACGACTGCCGGGGGACGGCAGGGATGTCCTTTTTTGCGCGATGCGCGAGGAGCCGGAATGGCGAGGATTAAGCTGAGCGATCTGGACAAAATCAAGGACAGGGTGCAGGCCGAGACCAACATGCGCGACGGGAAGTACAGGGTGCGTGTGAACGTCCACATGGGCACGTGCGGGATTGCCGCAGGCGCCAGGAACATCGTGAAGGCGTTCATGGACGCGGTAGATGCCAGGGGCCTGAAGGACGTCGTCGTCACCTCTTCGGGCTGCGCCGGGCTCTGCTCGAAGGAGCCGATGATTACCGTCGAAATCCAGACCCAGGCGCCTGTCAAGTACGTGAGCCTGGACCCTGCGAAGGCGAAGGAGATTTTCGAGCAGCACATCCTCGGCGGGAAGATTGTCGAGAAGTACGCACTCGCGTATGGAAGCGAAAGGACCACTTGACCCGGCATGCCCGAGGCGGTCCAATCGGCGGGATTCCCTGCCGGGCGGACGGCGCTTCAGGAACAACCGGACGTTGAGGAACGCATTTTCAGTCCTTAGGTCAGTTTGAGAAGCGATTGACGATGAAAACCTATCGAATAAACGCCATGGTCTGCGCAGGGACCGGATGCCATTCGGCCGGCGGCCCTGCGATATCGGAAGCCCTCAGGAAGGAAGTGGAAAAGCGCGGTCTCAAGGAAGAGGTGGAAATCCTCCAGACCGGATGCAACGGCTTCTGCGCCAGAGGGCCGATTCTCGTCGTGTACCCCGACGGCATCTTCTACGAGATGCTCACGGCCGAAGACGTCCCCAAACTGGTGGAGGAGCACTTCCTCAAGGGCCGGCCGTACAAGCCGAAGATGTACACCGAGCCCGTGACGAAGCAGGAAATCCCGAAGATGAGCGAAATCAACTTCTTCGGGAAGCAGATTCTGGTGGCGCTCCGGAACCGCGGCCTCATCGACCCGGAGAACATCGATGAGTACATAGCGCGGGACGGGTACAAAGGCATGGCCAAGGCCCTCACCGAGATGACGTCGGAGCAAATCATCAAGGAGGTCATGGATTCGGGCTTGAGAGGGCGCGGGGGCGGCGGATTCCCCACAGGGCTCAAGTGGAAGTTCTGCAGCCAGACCAAGGGCGACACAAAGTACATCCTCTGCAACGCGGACGAAGGCGATCCCGGAGCTTTCATGGACAGGTCCATACTCGAGGCCGACCCCCATGCCGTCCTCGAAGGAATGGTAATCGGCGCGAAGGCCATAGGCGCCTCGCAGGGATACATCTACGTCAGGGCCGAGTACCCGCTCGCCGTAGAAAGGCTCTACATCGCCATCGACCAGGCCGAGAAATACGGCCTCCTGGGCGAGAACATCCTCGATACGGGGATGAACCTCAAGATCGACCTCTACATGGGCGCCGGCGCGTTCGTGTGCGGCGAGGAGACGGCCCTCATGACCTCCATCGAGGGGAAGCGGGGGATGCCCAGGCCCAGGCCCCCGTTCCCGGCCCAGAAGGGGCTGTGGCAGAAGCCCTCCGTGCTGAACAACGTCGAGACGTTCGCCAACGTGCCGCAAATCATCCAGCGGGGCGCCGCGTGGTTCTCCATGCTGGGCACAGAGAAGAGCAAGGGCACCAAAGTCTTCGCGCTCACCGGAGCCGTCCAGAACACGGGCCTCGTGGAAGTGCCGATGGGCATCCCCCTCCGCGAAATCATATTCGACATCGGAGGAGGAATGACCGGCGGAAAGGAATTCAAGGGCGTCCAGCTGGGAGGGCCCTCCGGAGGGACGCTCCCGGCAGCGCTCCTCGATACGCCGGTGGACTACGAGTCCATCACCAAGACGGGCGCGATAATGGGATCGGGCGGCATGGTGGTCATGGACGAGACCACCTGCATGGTGGACCTCGCCAAGTTCTTCCTCACATTCACGGCCGACGAGTCCTGCGGGAAGTGCGCTCCTTGCCGGATTGGGACGAAGATAATGCTCGGAATCCTGGAGGAGATAACGAACGGCAACGGCAAGGAAGGCGACATAGAGCTGCTCCAGGACATGGGCTACGACATCATAGCGAGCTCGCTGTGCGGGCTCGGCCAGACCGCTCCGAACCCCGTGCTGACGACCATTAAATATTTCCGCGACGAATACGAGGCCCACATAAGGGACAAGACATGCCCGGCGAAGGTCTGCAAACGCCTCACGCCCGCGCCGTGCCAGAACACCTGCCCGATTGGCCAGGACGTGCCCACCTACGTGGCGCTCATAGCCCACGGCAGGTTCGAGGAGGCCTATGAGTACATCCGCCGGGACAACCCCATACCGGCTTCGCTCGGCAGGGTGTGCGTGCACCACTGCGAGGACTCCTGCAAGAGGGGGGAGATTGACAAGCCCGTTTCCATATGCTCGCTCAAGCGCTTCGCCTCGGACGTGAACCGCGAGGCGCTCCGCCGCGTGGCGGCGAAGGCGGGGAAACCCACCGGGAAAAAGGTCGCCATCGTAGGCTCCGGCCCCGCCGGCCTGTCCGCTGCGAACGAGCTCGCCATGCTGGGCCACAAATGCGCCATATTCGAGGAACTACCCGAGCCCGGAGGCATGCTCAGGGTCGGCATCCCCGAGTACCGCCTGCCGAGGGATATCCTCAAGGCCGAGATTGACGCGATACTCTCCATGGGCGTCGATCTCAGATGCGGAGTGCGCGTGGGCAGGGACAAGACTTTCGACGACCTCAAGGCGGAGGGTTTCGATGCGGTCTTCATCGGCGTCGGGGCGCACAAGGGCCTCAAGCTCAACATCCCCGGAGAAACCGGCCTGGCCGGCGTGACGGACTGCACGACGCTCCTCCGCCAGAGGAACCTCGGCAAGCTGGGCCAGAAGCCCGGCGACAACATCTGCGTGATAGGCGGCGGAAACGCCGCCATGGACGCGGTCCGGACCTGCATCAGGCTCGGGTCGAAGAACGTGACCCTCGTCTACAGGAGGACCGAGGAGGAAATGCCGGCCAACCCGGCTGAAATCCACGCCGCGAAGGAAGAGGGCGTCAAGTTCGAGTACCTCGCCTCGCCATTGGAAATGCTGGGCAAGAGCGGCAGGATCGACGCCCTCCGCTGCATACGCAACAGGCTCGGCGATCCCGACAGGTCGGGAAGGCGGAGACCCGTGCCGGTGGCCGGGTCCGAGTTCGAAATCCCCTGCGACGTGGTCGTGCCCGCGATTTCGCAGGAGCCCGACCTCGCTTTCCTGGGGGATAAGCACTCGTTCGGTGTCTCCCGCTGGAACACGTTCGAAGTGGACCCGACCACGCTCCAGACGAGCGTCCCGGGCGTCTTCGCAGGGGGAGACTGCGTCAGCGGGCCGGCGACGGTGGTCGAAGCCGTCGCGGCGGGCCAGAGGGCGGCCGTCTCAATCGACTGCTTCCTGAAGGGCGCGAAGTACACGGGGTACAAGAGGCCCAAGCCGTACACCGCAATCGATCGCATCGAGCTCTCCGAGGCGGACGAGAAGCTCGTGAGACCCGCCATGCCCGAGCTCAGCCCGTCCGACCGCAAGACGGTCTTCAAGGAAGTGGAGCTCGGCCTCCAGAAACAGCAGGCCATGTGCGAGGCCAGGCGCTGCCTGCGCTGCGACATCGCGGGCTAGCCGGCGGAAGATGCCGCCGCCGCAGTCCGCGATCCGTCGGCCCGGGCCCCGCCCGTGGGGGCCCGGGCACGTCCGCCGCTACAGGAAGAACTTCTCCTCGAGCGTCGGGACCCTCGGGACCACTGCGCGGACCGACACGCCGGCCTTTGCAAGCCCGTTCACCAGCCGGGGCACGTCGCCCTCGCGGGCGGCCACCTCGACCGAATCGGGGCCCAGCACCGACGCGGCCAGGCCGAGGCCCGAGGCAGCAGCAGCAGCAGCAGCCGAGTCGCCGCAGCGCACCCGCACCGATGCCGCCTCGCCCAGAAGGTCCGCAATCGGCCCCTGAGCCGCCACCATTCCCTCCTTGAGGACCGCGGCGGAAGTGCAAAGGGCCTGCATCTCGAGAAGCGCGTGGGAGGACAGGATGAACGTGGCGCCCTCGGACTTGTTCAGGCCCCTGACGCTCTCCTTGAAACCGGCGGCCGCCGCGGCGTCGAGCGCCGTCGTGGGCTCGTCCAGGATGAACAATTCCACCCTCCTCGCGAACCCCAGCGCCAGCTTGAGGCGCTGCTTCATGCCCGCAGAGCAGTTCCTGTAGAGCCTCCCGGCCGAGGAGGAGAGCCCCGCCCGCGAGACGCACTCGTCCGCGGCGGCCCGGAGATTCTTCCCGCGCACGCCGTCCAGCCCGAGGAAGACCTCCGCGTTGGCCCGGAGCGAGAGGCCCGGATAGAGGCCCGCGTCCTCCACGAGCCCGAAGGCGCGCCTGGACACCTCGAGCTGGTCCGGTGACGGGTCGAAACCGAGGACGCGGGCGGATCCGGACGATCGGGGAAGGAAACCGAGGAGGATTCTTATGAGCGTGCTCTTGCCCGCGCCGTTCGGGCCCAGCAGGCCGAATATCTCGCCTCGGCCCACGCTCAGGTCGATGCCGCGGAGCGCGGCTGTCCGACCCCAGCTCTTCCACAGCGAGCGAGTCTCGACCGCGTTTTCCGGCATGCTCTGTGCCCCGCCGATTCGAGGAAGCCGCGGCGCGTGAAGGCACGGCCGGCGGCGGATTCCCCGCGTCCTGTCCGCCCTATGCCAAGGGCATGCGGGCGAACCTGAGCGCCTCGACGATTATCTTCGACGTCTTCTGCGGCACGGTGTGCGGCTGCACCGAATCGTCCAGGGAGAATACGAAGGACCCCTCGCGGACACGCATAATCCCGCCGACGGCCGTCTCGCCGGTCCTGTCGCCCGCCGCGGCGTGGACAATCTCGCCGCCCCGGAAGTAGAGCGTGCCCTCGAGCCCCGGGGCCGCGACGACCAGGTTGCCCGACTTGCGCGTGATGTTGAGCAGCTGCATGATCTCGCCCAGCGCCATGTCGGCGATGCTGCCCCGGAACGTGTTGATGTTCTTCGTCGGGTCCCCGATGGTGATGTCCTTGGTGGACTCCATCTCCCTGTCCCGGGAGGTCACGATTTCGGTGTCCCCCGAGTAGACGAAATAATCCAGTAAATAGGGGCCGATTTTGATTTGGTCGCGGTTGCGAAGAAAGTGATCCGCGACGCTCTCGCCGTTGACGAAAGTCCCGTTGGCGGACTTGAGATCCGACACGGTGAACCCGCCGCGCCTCCACTGAATCCGCGCGTGGTGCCTCGACACCATCCCGACCGGCAGGATTATCGTGCAGTCCCTCGATCTGCCGATTTCGTAGACCTTGTTCCGGTCGAGCTTGACGGGATCGAGGGGGAAGCAGACGATGCAGTGCAGGAGTTCCATGACGTCGGGTCCGGGCGACGCCGCATGCAGGGCGCCTCCGCCCGGGGCGGGGGGAGGCGGCTGCTGCGGCTTCGGGGCGGCGGGGCTCCTGTAGTAGTTCTTCCCCATCTGGTGCAGGAGCAGCCCGCACAGATTGCAGACGGCGGACCCGTCAAGGTTGTTGTAGCTGCACTTCGGGCATCTCATCGAAACGCTCCGGGAGCCGGGCGGAGCTCAAGCGCCTTCGCCTTCGCCTTCACCTTCGCGGAACCGGGCCACGTTGGCGAGGTACTCCTCCTTGAGCCTCGTCAGCCTCCGCACGTCCTCCTCGAGCCTGTCCCTGTCCTTCTCGAGGGATGCCGTTTCGATGGCCAGATCCTCGCTCTCCTTCTGAAGGGACGAGATTTCCTCCGTGAGCTCCCTTATGGTGGCGTTGAGCTCGTCGTTTTCGCCCGTCGCCTTCTCTTTCTCGGAGAGCAGGCCTTCCTTCTCGGCGCCGAGACGCTGCTGGTTCTTGTCGAGCTGCTCGGTCGCGGAAGTGAGCTCGTTTATGGCGTCCTCGATGGAGGCCTTCAGCTCGCGGCGCTTCTTGACCGATTCCCCAATCCTGCCTGCGTCGCGCATGAGAAGCTCGTTGGCTCTTAGCATCTCGATGATTTTCCGGTAGTGCCGGTCGAGGATTTCACCCGCTTCCCGGAGACTACCAATCACCCTGCCGGATGAGCTGGTCGCAGCTTCGGCCTGCTGCCTGAACATGCTCTCGAGACCGGACTGTATCTGTCCGAGCTCACCGGTCGGCGCCGGTTCGACTGGCCTTTTCGGGGATTCCGCCATATCTGTACTCCTATCAAGGGGTTGACGCTCCTCCGCGGAACGTTTCGAATTATCGAATCCTCTCGCCTCCATTTGGGGAGGCGCGGCAGGCCGCTGCGGCGCCTCGGGTCTCTGCTGAGCGGCAGGCCTCTGCGGAACGTCCGGCCGCTGCGGCGCGAAAGGCCTCTGAGGCGCGTTGGTTCTTTGCGGCGCGAAAGGCCTCTGAGGCGCTGCCGGTGCCGTTGCCCGGGGCGGAGCCGGAATCTCGGCCGTCTCCTCATCGGTCTCGTCGTCTCCGAATTCGTCCGGTTCGGAGCGGTCGGGCGCGGCCTTTTCCGGCTGCGCGGGCCCGTGAGGAGGGGTCCGGGGCTGCTGACCCTGCTGAGGAGGCTGCGGTCCATGGCCTGTCGAGCTGTCGGCCGCGGGCGGCCGATCCTCCTCCAGATCGTCCTCCTGGCCGGCATCCCTGGATTCGTCCGGCTGCTTGTCCTTGCGGGATCCGAGCGCGGACTTGAGGGCGTCCAGCCCGTCCATCGGTTTTCTTTTCCTGAGGGCCATGCCCTGTCCCCGAAAGTGGTTTGTGCAGAGGCCGGCAGGCGGGCGAAGCAGGTCGCCGCCAATCCTGCAGACCATTTGGAGTCTATGGGGGGTGGGGCGCGAAATCAAGCAAATATTTGCCTTGCGCCCGGGCGCAGGGAATGGCGGGCGGGGCGCGGGGCGGGAGCCGGAAGCCGCGCTTTTTGGTCCTTACAGCCTGGGCGGGTAATGTATAATCATGCTTTCCTGAGGATGGGGCGATGTGCGGCATAATCGGAGTGTTGGCAAGGAAATCCGGCGGCGCCGCAGGCGGCGCGCTGCGCGAGGCGGAGAGCATCGCCCGGGAAGCCGCCGCACGGATTGAGGCTTCAGAAAGCCCCTCCGCACTGGCAGGGC
>JBFZBV010000630.1:0-2683 GCA_041308285.1 Planctomycetota bacterium
TCGCCCCAACCCGCCTTCGCCTGGTAGTCGGCGCGAGGGCGGAGCAAAGCCCGCCGAGCTTTTCCATGCTCATCAGAGCGAAGACGGGGCGGGCTTCGCTCCGGGGGCGCGGCGATCTCACCTTCGGTTCGATCATTCAGCCTGAACCTTCGCAAGCATCTTGCTTCGCCTGCAAGCGCATGGATTGCGCCGGTACGGTGCCGGGAATCTTAAGCATGGCACACCAGGATTCCTGACACCGTACTCCCACCGAATGCGCAATCGATACGGATAACTAGTTTGCGAAGGAGGTTTCAGGGGGGCACGGCTTCAATCAGGTAAATCAGTCTCGCGCCGAAGGCGCGATCAGGAGTATCAGGACGCAGAGTACGAGCTTCAAAGGTGTTTTCCCCTGCAATCTTACCGGCTCGTCATGCACGTCCGGAGCCATGCCGCGAGTTCGGACCTTGACGCCACGGCGGCTGCGCCGCGGGCGAGGAGGCTGTCGAGCATCTTGCGGGCTTCGCCGCCGGTGTAGTCCGCGATTGATTGGGGGTCCACGAGGGCCACTTTCACGCCCGCCTCGAGCGCCTCGGCCGCGGCCTTGAGGTTGAGCAGGTTTCCCGGCCCTATGGGCGCGGGGCAGACCACGACGGCCTGGGCTTTGCGCGCGGCTTCGGAGTTCTCCGCATGCGCCTGGGCCGGCACGGGCGAGAACGGCGGGGCCTGAATCACGGCAGCCCCTGCGTTTCTCGCGAACACCTCGTCCGAATCGCCGCGGTTGAGCACTCCTGCTGAAACCGCATGTCCCTGGCCGGCGAGCATGCCGATGACTCCGCGGCCCGACCCGCCGCCGCAGATGACGTGGATTCTGAGCCCGCGGCCCTGGGTCTGCGCAGGGGCGGTGCGCCGGTACAGGACGCCGGGCTTGCCGGTCGACGGGTCGTCGAGCACTTCGAGCCTTATGCCGAAGGCCTTTTCGATGAGGTCGGGGTTCACGACGTCGCGCGGCGGGCCGTCGGCGAGGATGGACCCGGCCTTGAGGAGCACGATCCTGCCGAGGTACTGGGACGCGAGGTTCAGGTCGTGGAGTATGGCGAACACCGTGATGCCCTTCCCGTTGATCCTGCCGAGGAGTTCGAACAGCTCGACCTGGTGCTGGACGTCGAGGTGCGTGGCGGGCTCGTCGAGCAGCAGGATTGAAGGCTCCTGCGCGAGGGCCTGGGCGAGGAGCACACGCTGGCGTTCGCCGCCGCTCAGGCTGTTCACGCCCCTGTCCTTGAGGTGAATCACGTCCACGAGGGCCATGGCTTCTTCCGCCGCGGACAGGTCGGCATGGGTCAGGGCCGAAAACCTCCCTGCGTGGGGGTATCTTCCCATGCACACGGTCTGCCACGCGGTGAACGAGAAGGGCGTCTCGAGAGACTGGGGCATGAACGCCATGGTCCGGGCGAGTTCGGCGGTCCCGAAATCCGCCGCGTCCCGGCCGAGAATCCGGAGCGACCCCTTCTCGAGCGCGAGAAGCCCTGCGAGGGCCCGGAACAGCGTGCTCTTGCCCGACCCGTTGGGGCCCATGAGGCCGGCCAGGTCGCCCTGGCCGAGCCTGAGGCTCACGCCGCGGAGCACGGGGTCGCCGCCGTAACCGGCCCACGCGCCCTGAAGGTCGATTGCGTCCATCAGAAGAAGCCCTTAATCCTGCCCGAGAACAGGAGGAACAGGAGGAACAGCCCGCCTGCGATCCCGGTAATCACCCCCACCGGGAATTCCGGGAATGCGATTGACGAGGGTATGGCCCTCGCAGCAAGGTCGGACAGGGCGAGGAACGCGGCGCCGCCCAGGACGGACGCGGGCAGCAGAGCGCGGTGGCCCGGCCCGGTGAAGGGCCTGAGCGCGTGCGGGATAATCAGGCCCACGAACCCTATGATGCCGGACGAGGCCACGCATGCGCCCGTGACGAGCGACGCCGACAGGAAGAGAATCTTCCTGACCGTCTCCGGCGGCGTGCCGAGGTTTCTCGCCTTCTCGTCCCCGAGTGTGAGCGCGTCCAGGTCGCGCGAGAACAGCGCGAACGCCGCGAGGCCGGACCCGATCATGACGGCCGCTATCGGGAGCATGCCGCGGCCGGCGGCTCCCAGGTCGCCCATGAGCCAGTTCATCGTCCCGTGTATTTCCGACGACTCCGCGAACGCGAAAAGCAGGTACACGAGCGAGGCGAAGAGGAAGTTGAGCACCACGCCGCCGAGTATGAGCGCCACGGGCGAGAATCCGCCCCTTCTCGCGGACGCGTAGACCAGCGCCACCGAAGCAGCGGACCCGAGGAACGCGAACGCCGGCACCACCGCGGCGCCGAAGTGTTGCCCGAGGCCCGCGATGATCGCCAGCGCCGCCCCCAGCGCCGCCCCGCCCGAAACCCCGAGCGTGTACGGGTCGGCCAGGGGGTTGCGCAGCATGCCCTGCAGCACGCATCCCGACGCGCCAAGCCCCCCGCCCACGAGCAGCGCGAGCAGCACGCGGGGGAAACGCAGGCCCCAGATGATCGTGTGCGCCGTGCCGGCGTTCGAGGGGTGGAGCAGGGCGGACATGCGTTCGGCTGCAGGCAGGTCGCCCGAGCCGAACCACAGGCCGAGCAGGGCGGAGGCCGCGGCGAGCGCGGCGAGCGCGGATATCGCGGAGATTGCCCTGGTCCCTGACATGGCGAGCGCTC
>JBFZBV010000631.1:0-5439 GCA_041308285.1 Planctomycetota bacterium
AACCTCTCGAAGAGCCTGCGTAGCCCACGCTCCTACCAACATGCGAAGCAAGCTCGAAGAGCCTGCGTAGCCCACGCTCCAACCAACAGGCGAAGAAAGGCAGGTGAGCCATTCTAATCGACCCGGGAGTGGCTCAGCAGAGCTTCGCCCTCCCAGACGAACTGTAAGAATCGTGGCTGGATCCTCGCCCTCCCGAACGGACGGGGAGAATCGCGGCCGGAGCCCCTCGGCTGCTCAGGGGCCGGGGCGGGCTTCGCTTCGCCTTGGCGAAAAGCCGGGGTATCGAGTGGAAGCAAGCAGGCACGGAGAGCGGCGCAGAACAGAGCCGCGGGCAGCCTGCCCTGCGAAGCCCTAGCCAGTGCAGACAGGCGAAGCAGGGTAAGCCCGCGGTAGTTTATCCTATAAAAAGAAGAGTTTCCGGAAGAGGGGCGCAGGGGGCAGGCTTTAATCAGGAGAATCAGTCTGGCGCGCAGCGCCATCAGGAGAATCAGGGCGCATAGAAGGAGCTTCAAAGCGGTTTCCTCCCGCATTTCTCGCGGTCAGTGAAGGCCGCAGGCCTCAGTCCACCCTGAACGTGAGCGGCGCGGGGAGTTCGCACTCGAACGGGCCGGTGTCGAACTCGACCTTCACGGTGTAGACGCCCTTCTGCTGGTCTTGTGCGTTCCAAACGCACTGCGCGGACCCGCCTCAGCCGAACGGGCATTCTATGCGTGCTGCCTCGGACCCGTCGGCCCTGGTGATGACGAACGCAGGGGCGATGCGTTTGCCGTCCTTCTCCACGTTCACCGGCTCGTTCGCGCGGCCGAAGCACTTGAACACGAAGCGGACGTTCTTGCCCTCGCCCTGCTTTTCGAACTGGCCCTTGAGCTTCGGCCCGACGACGACCTTCTGTTCGCCGCCGGAAGGCGGCTTCTGGCGGCCGGAGTTGCGCAGCGACCCGTCGAGGCTCCAGTTGCCCAATGTGCAGTCGTAGCTGTACAGCTGGAACGTGTCCTTGGGAATCTCCGCGAAGCCATGGTCGTCGACTTCCGCGCTGAAGTTCCCCGTCATGTCGGACCAGCCGATGACCTTGCACGGCTTCTTGACCCCGTCCATGCGGATTCTGAAGCTCTGCACGTTCACGGGCTTGAGCGTCAGTTCCTGCCCTGCGAGGCTAATCGCCCAGAACGATCCGCCGATGCTCACGGCCTTGGTTAGCGGCATGGATTCCTTGTTGAGCCCCGTGATGTCGAACGCCCCGTCGCCGTTCTCGTCGTACAGGACCCAGTCGCCGTCCTGCAGCTTCTCCTTGCACGGGTCGAGCGGGCTGCCGTTCAGCGTCCTGTCGAGCAGCCCGATTTTCCGGGTCGTCCCGCCAATCTCAACCTCGCCCTGCGGGCAATCGCAGGGCGTGAGGTAGACGTATTTCACGGACCCGGAGGTCCTGAACGCCTCGATGTTGGTCAGGGGGAAGTAGAGGTGCGCGGTGACCGACATCTGGCGCGGCAGTTTCGCCGGCCCGAAGGGGATGTAGTAATCGTTGATCCCCTTTTCGATTCGCGCGAGTTCGGCCGGGCGCGATCCCTCGATTCGGCAGAACATCTTGAGCGCCGGCCGGTCCCAGCTCTTCTGCAGGAACGCCGACCTCATGCCGCCGGTCTCCGCGCCCTTGGCGTCCCTTCTCGCGAACAGGAGCGTCTCGAACTGGAGGTCGAATCCCTGGGGCGCCTTGGAGGATCCCACGCTCTTCGCTGCGGTGATGGACTTGAACCACGAGAGCGGTATTTCTGTCGATTTGAGTTTCGTCTTGACCGGCGACCGGGGCTCTTCGGACGCCCGGGCCGATGGAGAAGCATTGAGGATAATCGCTGCGGCGAGGAACGCCGCTGCGCAACACCCTCTTACGCGCATCAGGCACCCCCTTTGTTTCTGCGCAAGTTCCCTTGCGGCATGAGGCGAGTTCATGGGGAGGACAGGATTCGAACCTGTGAAGGTTAATACCAACAGATTTACAGTCTGTCCCCTTTGGCCGCTTGGGTACCTCCCCTGCCGGATTTAGATTATAAATCCCCGCCCCCGCCGCACAAGTGGGTACATCGCGCAGTTGCGCGCTGGAGGCTGCGGAGATATACAGGTGGGTCCGGGAGCGCATCGGCCGGCCCGGTTTTGGTTGCGGAATCATGTCGGAATCCTCTGGAATCGCAGCAGGCGGCCCGAAGCCGCCTTCCGAACCGGTCGCGAAACCCGGCTTCGCCTCGAAGATCGCGCGATTCCAGGCCCTGCGGGCTTTCAGGCACCCGAACTACACGCTCTTCTTCTGCGGCCAGATTGTGTCCGTGATTGGCGTATGGATGCAGGCCGTGGCGCAGTCCTGGCTCGTGTACAGGCTCACGGAATCCCCCGTCCTTCTCGGGTTCGTGGGCTTCGCAGGGCAGATTCCCGTGCTCATCTTCGCCACTGCGGGCGGCGCCGCGGCGGACAGGTTTGATCGCAGGAACATAATCAGGCTCACGCAGGCGGCTTCGATGATCCTGGCCTTCTCCCTTGCGGCCCTGACGCTGGCGGACGTCGTGCAGGTCTGGCACGTGTTCGTCATAGCCTCGATGCTCGGCGTGGTGAACGCGTTCGACATGCCTGCCAGGCAGGCGTTCGTGGTGGACCTCGTGGGCAGGGAGGACATCATAAACGCGGTCGGGCTGAACTCCTCGATGTTCAACGGCGCGCGCATAGTCGGCCCTGCGATCGCGGGCGCGATAGTAGCCTCGGCCGGCGAGGGGTGGTGCTTCTTCGCGAACGGCGTGAGCTACCTGCCCGTGATCGGAGCGCTGACCCTGATGAAAATCGTCCCGCGGGAGCGCGCAGGCCAGGGCGAGTCGGCGCTCGCGAGGATCGCAGGCGGGTTCGCATACGTAGGCCGCACCTCTGCGGTCAGGAGCCTGCTCCTCATGCTGGGAGTGGCGAGTCTGGTGGGGATGCCCTACGTGGTCCTCATGCCGATCTTCGCTGACCAGATACTCCACGGAGGCCCCAGGGGGCTCGGCCTGCTGATGACCGCCTCGGGAGTCGGTGCGCTGGCAGGCGCGCTGAGCCTTGCGACGAAGAACGGAATCCGCGGCCTGGAGAAGTGGGTGGCCTATTCCGCGGCCGGGTTCGGGGCGAGCCTCGTGCTCTTCTCCGTTTCCAGCTCCTTCTGGCTCTCCGCGGCGCTGCTGGTTCCTGTGGGGTTCTTCATGATGGTCCAGATGGCGTCCTCGAACACGCTCATCCAGAACATGGTCCCGGACAACCTCCGCGGCCGCGTCATGGCGATCTATTCCATGACTTTCATGGGCATGGCGCCTTTCGGCGCGCTCATTGCCGGCGCCGTTGCAGGCCGGTTCGGCGCGCCCGCAGCCGTGGCGGTGGGCGGGGCGGTCTGCTTCGCGTGCGCCGCGGTGTTCAGGCTCCGCCTGCCCTGTGTTGTGGTCGAGGCGGAGCAGGTCGTCGTTGCCTTGCAGGTCGTTGCGGGGGTCCCTGCGGACGAGGCTGCCGGAGACGCCCACCTCATCGGGCCGTGCGGCAAGCCGTGCGCCGGGAGCTGCCCCGGGGAGGAGGCAGGCGGGTGCAAGACATGATTGGCTGCACCGTGGGGGCGCGGGCCGAGCGGCGCAATCCACCGCAACTTTCGGCCCTTTCGCGGGTTGAATAACCCGGACATTGAGGACAGAGCAATGGAACGCAAGAGCTTCCCGGGAATCCGCTTCATCGACCGCCGCCAGTTCCTGCGCGGGGTCGCCGCGGGCGCCGCGGCGCTCGCGCTCCCCGGCCTGCCGGATATCTGGGCGCAGGAGGGGGATAAGAAGCGGCGGCCGAACGTGGTGCTCATCTTCTCGGACGATCAGGGCTACGCCGAGATGGGCTGCCAGGGGTGCAAGGACATCCCCACCCCCAACCTGGACTCCGTGGCGAAGAACGGGGTGCGGTTCACCGACGGGTACGTTACCGCGCCGCTCTGCAGCCCGTCCAGGGCGGGGCTGCTCACCGGCCGGTACCAGCAGCGTTTCGGCCACGAGTTCAACCCGGGACCGCTGGTGTCCCGGACCAGCGAAATCGGCCTGCCCCTGTCCGAGAAGACGGTGGCCGACCGTTTCAGGGCCGCGGGCTACCGCACGGGTATGGTGGGCAAGTGGCATCTGGGCACGTCGGACGGGAGGCATCCCATGAAGCGCGGGTTCGAGGAGTTCTTCGGCTTCCTCGGCGGCGCGCACACGTACGTCCCGGCAGGAGGCCGCGCGAAGAAGAACCAGAACCCCATAATGCGCGGCACGGACGCAATCGAGGAGAGCGGGTACCTGACCGACGCGTTCGCGCGCGAGGCGGCCGCCTTCGTGGACAGGCACAAGGACGAGCCGTTCTTCCTGTACATGGCCACCAACGCTGTGCACTCGCCCCTGCAGGCTACAGAGAAGTACCTGGAGAGGTTCCGGCCGGCGCTCAAGGGCAAGCGCCGCACGTTCGCGGGCATGGCCTCAGCGCTGGACGAGGCTGTGGGCGCCGTGCTCGCGCGCATACGCGACCTCGGGCTCGAGGAGGACACGCTCGTGTTCTTCATCGCGGACAACGGCGGCCCCACGCCGCAGACTACCTCGAGCAACACCCCGCTCCGCGGCACCAAAGGCCAGGTCTACGAAGGCGGCATCCGCGTCCCGTTCCTGCTCCAGTGGAAGGGCCGAGTGCCGGCGGGACAGGTCTTCGCCAGGCCCGTGAGCTCGCTCGACGTCATCCCCACGGCGCTCGCCGCAGCGGGCATACCTGTGGCCGAGGGCGAGGCCCTGGACGGCGTCAACCTCCTGCCGTACCTGACCGGCGAGGACAGGGGCGACCCGCACGAGACGCTTTTCTGGCGCATGGGCGCGAAGAAGGCCGCGCGCAGGGGCAAGTGGAAAATCGTGTCCAACGACGGGGGGCCGTTCAAGCTCTACGACCTCGAGGCGGACATCGCGGAGAGCACGGACCTCGCGGCCGAGAAGGCCGACGCGCTGGAAACCCTCAAGACCGCCTACGACGAGTGGGAGAAGGGCACGGTCAAGCCCCAGTGGCAGCGTAAAAGCAGGAATCCACTCGATCCGGACCAGGAACCCGATTCCGAAGGCGACGCGGACGACGACGAGGATCCGCTGGAGAAGGCCAGGGAGGTAGTGGAGCAGTTCGATCGCGACGGCGATGGGAAGCTCTCGCGCAGCGAAATGCCGGCCAAGATAAGGGACCGCTTCGACGACCTCGACATCGACGGCGACGGATTCGTATCGGCCGAAGAGGTCGCCTGGTACACTGAAGTGCGGGCCGCGCGCCGCGAAGGGAAATAGCCCGGCCGGCGGAGGCCGGGACGCGGATCGGGCGAATCGCGCCGTTCCCGCCGGCCGCGCCCCTGCGTGCCGGCCGGTTCCGGCTAATCGGGGCTCCCGATGAACGAGCCTTTTT
>JBFZBV010000632.1:0-7159 GCA_041308285.1 Planctomycetota bacterium
CTGAATTTCAAGGCTTTCAGAGATTCAGACACAGTTCCCATTCCTTCCAACAGAGTTACTTGCGTTGCCTGCTACAGGGGAAGCAACCAGGCATGGCTCATCGGGACGAGTGCCAACGGAGCTGCCTTGACGACCGATGCCGGATTGAGTTGGGCATTCTATAACACCACTGGCGGAACGACACCGGCGATTCCATCCAACGTCATCCGCTGGGTTGCGTTCTATGACGGTACCGGGGAGACAAGTGCAAATACTTTCCTGATTGTCACGGACCAGGGTACGGTATACATCAGGAACAACGCAATCGTTGCGACGGTCTCCGGAAGCCTGACGATAAACACTACGCCTTCTTCTAACGTGACAATATCCAATAACCAATGGTGCGCGGACTTCGATGAGACGGATACAAGTACTCCATACACTTACTTCGTCTGCGCAGTAGCTGGAGGTGGGGGCGGCGGCGGCGGCCTCTTCCGTAGCGCTGATGGCGGAAGTACTTACGATCGCTGGACGAACGACAACTACAATGGCGCTGCTATCGCAAACTTCCAGAGCTCATGGTGCGCCTCGGTCGTGTCTTATGCAAGCAGTAGCACGACAATCCTGGTCGGCAAAAATCCAGGAGCTGCAGGCGGATCGGCTTGCTTTGTCCAGAACTACACTCCGGGTCCGCCAGCAACCCAGACTTGGGCGGAATACACAAGCGGCAACGGCATGACTGCTGATAGCTGCCAACTTGTAGCAGCATGCGATATCCTTGCGACGCCGTCTCACTGGATGGTCAGGCATCCTGGCGCTGGCATCGATGTGACTGTAAACGGTCACCAAGGAATGGGAACGACTACGTTCACCCCATACAGCGCGACTTCAACGCCCGCATTGCCCAGCAACAACATCAACTGCATCGCATATTGGAGCGGCAATGGAGCTAATGGAAACACCTGGGCGGTGGGTACCGACATCGGGCTTGTACAAACCACCAACGGTGGGACATCGATTCCGCTGCTGAGAAAGACCTGCACAGGCTACGTCAGAGTTGACGTCACAGAGACCCTACCTGGCGGCACAGGAATTACTTACGACATCCTCGATTCGAACGGCCAAGTCATCACGGTAGGCATGACAACCTATTCGAACCTTACACCGAGTGCAGGCAGCATAGACATCAGCGGGATACCCTACTCTGGATCTCCGTCATATCCTGTTATTCGAGTCCGTGCGAATCTTAGTACAACGAATTCGGCAAATACTCCTGTATTGCACGACTTGAGAATATACTTCCGTTATTAGGGAGTCCGACCCTGCAGGCCGCGCTTTTTATGCGCGGCCTGCTTTATTGGCCTGGGAAAATATTCTAAGATACCCGCCCTGCTTTGGCAGGGCTGTTCGCGCAAGGGAATCCGCCTGGGAAGGCGTGAGAATCGATTGGGGGCCGGAATCGCGGCTGTTGAACGGTTCCGGCTCGCCCGGGTGATAAAGAGGAAACGCAGCCCGCTGCACGGGCCGCGTCGGGAAAGGAAACATATATATGGAGGTTCCGTTGAAAGCTGCACGCATTTTCTCGCTGGCGATGTCGATTGCGTTCGTCGCAGGGTGCACCACCCCGTACCCCTGGCAGGAGGACGCGCTCGAGAAGGAAAACGTGAAGAAGCTCAAGGCCGCCACTCCCGGCCCCATGAAATACGCCGCCGCCGTGGCGCTCAGGAAGGACCCCGCCTCCTGGCAGGCCGGCCCTGCCGACGCGTTCAAGGCCATTGCCAACTCCGTGCAGCCTGCTTCGCAGAGCCTCTCCGGCGCCGCGGAAGCCCTCGGCAAGATGGGCGAAATCTCCAGGGAAGGCCCTGGAACCGCGCTGCCGGGATTGAAGGCCGCTGTCGCCGCGCTCGCGAACCTCGAGGCCGCGCTCGACGCGCCCGACACGTCGGCCGCGCTCAAGGAAACACTCAAGAAGGCCTCGGATTTCCTGGCCTCCGCGTCGCAGACAATGGACAAGGCCGTGGCCGAGACCGCTAAAATCGAGTCGCTCACGCTCGAGCAGCTCACCGCCGTCAACAACAAGCTGGACGACGCAGGCACGGCCATCGACGACGCAGGGTCGGTCCTGGCGGACGCGATAGCCGCCGGCGGATCCGACGCCGCGCTGGCCGGGCTGCTCAAGTCCGCCGCAGACCAGGCCGCCGCCGCGCTCCAGCCCCTCATGGAGGCGTCCGCAGCGCTGCAGTCGAAGCAGGGGCCCAAGTTCGCCGAGCTTTCAGCCAAGGTCAAGGATGCGCTGAAGATCGCAGGCGAGTCGCTGGCGAAAACGGCGCCCAAGCCCGTGGACCACAAGGCCGCCGTCAGGGCCGCGGGAGAAGCCGCGAACAGGGCGCTGTCGTCCATCAGGACCTACACGGGAAAGGACCACGCAAGGGCCGCCGAGGTGAAGGCCGCCATGAAGGCGCTCGCCGACGCGTTCGCCAAGGGCCCGGGCAAGAAGGACACGGTCTCGGCCGCTTCGAAGCCCCTAGCCGCGCTGCTGGCCGACGTCGAGGCCCTCGCGTCGTCCAAGGCCGGCCCCCCCGGATCCGCCGAAGCTGCCGGCAAGGTGGCCGAATGCGCCGCGGCCCTCAAGGCCCTGTCCCTCAGGGCCGGGTCGGCGGTGTCCAAGAAGGAGTTCACGGCCGAGTCGGCAATCAACGCCCTGACCGGCCTGTGCACGGCCCTGGAGACCGCGTGCAAGGCGGTTGACGACGCCGCCAAGGCGCTGGGGTCGGGCGACGCGGCAGCTGCCGGGCAGTGCTCGGATTCGCTCTCCGCGGCGGCTTCCTCGCTCGCCAATGTCGCGGCCCCGCTCGCCGCGGCGCAGGAAGAGGTCGCGTCCAGCGCGGATCCCTCGATGTCCTTTGACCCGGACGCAGAGACGTTCCGCAAGGGCTTCTGCGAGGTGTTCGGCAAGTTCGGGCTCTTCGGGTCGCTCGAGGAGATGGATGTGGCGCCCGCGGCCCAGGGCCGCGACGCGTACATAGCCGAGGCGCGCAGGAAGGGCATCGACTTCCTGGTCCTGCTCGAGCCCACCCGCAACGACGTCAACTACCTCGGGTTCAACTCCAACCACTGGTACAGCCTGCTCATATGGTCCTTCGCATGGCTCGCGTCCAACTTCGTGCCCGACGAGAAGTGGGAATCCCACGTCGAGATGAAGGTGAGCGTGATTGACGTCCGGTCCGGCCAGGACCTGTACGTGAAAGACGTCGATTCCAGGGTGGATCTCAACCTCGCCGACAACCAGGACGGCTTCCACCTGTTCGGCATCGTGTTCGGGAACTGCGATCCCGACAACCTGAAGGACGCCGCGGAATACGTGCTCCCCTACCACCTGACGAAAATCAAGGCTGATCTCATCGAGAACTTCGAGGTTTCGTTCAGGAACTTCACCGGCACGGAAGAGTTCGTCAAGAGGCGCGACATGGCCCCGCCCGAGGGGTTCGCGCTGTGCGTCGGCGTGTCGAACTACCTCGACGACAGCTTCAACGTCCTCCGTAAAGAGGCGCAGGCCTCCTGCGAGGAGGCTGCGAAGTCCGTCGAGGCGACGGGGGCGGCCCTGGCCAAGATAGCCCAGTCGCTCGGATCGCTCAAGGAGTCGCCGGAGAGCAAGGCCGCGTCCGAGGCGTCCGATGCGCTGTCGAAGGCCGCGAAGTTCGCGTCCCTGGCAGCCGAGGAGATACAGAAGCAGGACGCCCCGACCTCGGTGAGCAGCATGAACAAGGCCATCGAGGCCCTGAAGCAGGCCTGCGAGAAGCTCAAGGCCGTCCCGGTCTCAGGCCCGGCCATAGAGAAGAAGATTTCCGGCCCCAAGGGGCTCATCGAGATGCTGACCGCGATTCTGGACAAGGCCAAGGGGTTCAAGAAGGCCGAGGGGTTCAAGTCGCTGGTCCTGAGGCAGGAGGGAATCCTCAAGAACACCAGGGAGCTGCCGAACGACATCAAGAAGGTGCGCGTGGAGCTGTCCGGCAAGGAGGGGGCGGAGAAGGAAATCGACAAGGCACTCGCAGCGGTGTCCGACGTGGACGCGGTGCTGGCTTCGGCTGCGGAGAGGTTCAAGGAATCCGACCTCGACGGCGGCTGCAAGGCACAGACCGCGGCGCTCGGCAAGTTCTCCGAGGCGCGCGCCGCCCTCGACCCGCTCAAGGCCCTGTCCGCCACGATGAACGCCGTGCTCGGCAAAATCGACTGGCTCATATCCGAGCAGAAGACCGCGCTGGATGAGGCGGGAAAGGCCAAGGCCGACCCCGCCCAGGCAGTGGCGATTGCGGACCTCGGCAAGGCCGGGGCGGCAATCGAGGCCGTGAGGGCCGAGGTTTCCGGGGACGTGAAGAAGGCCGGCGACGCGCTCGGCGAAATGAACAGGATGTCGGGCGCCATCGAGAAGAACCGTGCGGCGGCCGCGGAAATCGTGAAACTGCTCGCGGACGCGGCAGCGAAGCTCAAGGCGGGCCGCAGGGTCGAGGCGGTCGAGCCGATGAAGGCGGCCGCAAGGATGATTGAGGGCCTGGCCGGCGAGCTCAAACCCCTGGTCGAGGGCAAGAGGACCCTCGTCGGGTCCGTGCTCGAAGTCATGGGCCAGATCGAGGCGCTGTCCATAGAGGCGGCCCAGTCCCTGGAGGGCGAGCGCGGGGCTTCCGCCAAGGCCGAGGGCATGGGCATCGGCAGGGCGCTGAGGGAGCATGCGACGGTGATTGAGGGCTACGCGGCGACGCTCAAGGAAATACGCCGCGTCCAGAGCCCCAAGCTCGCCGCAAAGCCCGCAGCCGACCTCGCCGCCTGCGCAGGGTCCATGACCGCCGCGGCGGGAAGCCACAAGACCGCGGCCGAGAGGTTCGAGAACGACGACATCCCCGGCGGGCTCAAGAAGACCGCCGAACTCGTGGATGCGCTGGGCAAGCTCAGGACCGAGGTCGAAGCCGTGGCCAAGGTCGTGCCCGACGCCGGATCGGTCGTGTTCGCGCTCGACCAGAGCGTCGAGCAGATTAGGGCCTACCAGAGGCTGGCCGAGAAGAGCGCCGAGAGGGCTGTGGAAGCCTACAAGGCCCTCGGCGACGCGCAGGCGGGGTTCGCGACGATCGCGGTGAAAATCGAGGCGGCGGTCTCGGAAATCGAGAAGTCCGACAAGTACGCGTCCTCCAAGCCCAGGGTGCCGGACGTGTTCAAGGCGCTGGCCCAGGCCAGGATCGAGGTCAACAAGGCCGCGGCCCAGCTGATCGCAGGGGCCAACGCGTTCAAGAAAGGCGAGGGGCTCGTCGGCAGGCAGGAGGTCAAGAACTCGGTCGACCGCCTGGTCAAGGCCCACGCGGCCATGATTGAGTCGGTGAAGGGCAAGGAATCGGCGGTCGAGCTCATACAGGCCGCGGTCAACTCGCTGGTCAGGGACAGGCTCATGCTCGCCGAGGCGGCGAAGAAGGCCTCGCAGGAGGCCGCCCAGCTCGGCGTGGACTTCGCGTCCAAGGACGCCGAGACGGTCGCCGGCATCCTCTCGGGCGGGCTCGGGTTCCACGGCGCGTACGTGAAGCTGCTCAAGGACGCCGACGCCACGCTGGACAACCTCAGGAATGCGTTCGACGAGGCGGCGTGCAACCGGGTGCTGTCCAAGGACCTGTTCGTGTTCTATTTCGCCGGGTCGGGCGCCATCAGGAAGGCCGAGTTCGCCAAGTCCGCCGAGATCGCGGCCCTGGCGCTAGATCTCTCCAGGCTGGCCCAGGACCTCGAGAAGCTCAAGGCCGCCCTGGCGGCCGCGCCCCCTTCGCAGGACCTCGTGAAGGCCGCGGCGGCCCAGTCCGCGCTCGCCGATTCGCTGAAGAAGGCGGGCGAGGCCGTCGGAGCGGCGCAGCGCAAGCTGGAAGCCGCTTCGCGGACCGGCATGGGCGACGCCATATCAGGGTTCCTCAAGGAAATCGAGTCGATTCGCGAAGCCGCGCCCAAGGCGGCCGGGCTCGCCGGCAGCGACGCGTTCGCGCCGGCCGTGACGGCCCTGAAGGGCAAGTGGGCCCCGCTAGCCGCCATGATGGCGGCCGACCTGCCCGCCGTGCCCTCGGAAAAGGAAATTGCGGCCTCAATCGACGGTGCGCTCAAGGCAGTGAAGGGCGTTTCCGGCGAGATGTCCGGACTGGTCGCGGGAATCGCCAAGGACCTGCCCGGCAAGGCGGAGAAGGACGCGGCCCAGAAGCTCGCCCAGACCGCCGCCGCGCTGGCCAAGAAGGCGTCTACCCTGCCTGCGGGATTCAAGACCGCGGCCGAGAAGGCGGCCGGGATTATCGAGAAGCTCGCGCCCGAGGCGGACGCCGCCGGGGCGGCCCTCGGCCGCGGCAACCTGCGCGCAGCGGTGAACGCCCTCGAGAAGGCGGTGGACCCGGCGAAGGCCGACGGCCTGCCCTCCGCACTCAAGGCCCTGGCGGACGTGAAGGACGCCGCGGCCGAGAAGAAGGACCTCGAGGCCATGCTCGGCACGCTCAAGGCGGACCTGCAGAAGGCGCGTGATCTTTCCATCGATCCGGCGGGCAAGGGATCGGGGGCCGCATGGGACAAGAAGCTCGAGGTGATCGCCCAGACGGCGATTAAAGTGAACGCCCTTGTGACGGAAATCGACAAGGGGATAAAGCTGTTCGAGAAGAGCCGCAACGCGGCGCCATTGGCGGCGTTCAAGGCCGAGCGGGCAGCCGTGGAACAGGCGGCCCGCGGCCTGGCGGCAATCCGGGAGTCGCTCCAGAGCGAGAAGAACTGGGGCGACGCGCAGGCCGCAGCTGACAAGTGCGCTTCCGAAATCGAAGCGCTCGGCAAGAGGCTGGCCGCTGCCACGGCCGCCGCATCCAAGCTCGCACTCGCAGTGGCAGGCCTCGCGGACGCCACGAAGAAGCTCGAGACCGCCGCGACCGAGTCCGCAAAGGCCGGCAAGGCCGGGCACAAGGCGGCGGTGGACGCGATAAACTCGTTCAACACGGCGGCGGGCGACATGCACAAGAAGCTCGGGGAGGCCGCATCCGACCTCCTCGCGCAGCAGAAGGCCGGAGGGGAGGCCATGGTGGCGCTGGTTGCGCAGGCCGCGGAAGCCGGGAAGACGGCGGAGAAGGCCGCTGAAGCCGCCAAGCTCATGCTCGACGGTCGCGGCCCGGCGGCCGCCGCGGCGGCC
>JBFZBV010000633.1:0-3909 GCA_041308285.1 Planctomycetota bacterium
TCATCACCATCGAGGACCCCATCGAGTTCGTCTACACGGACCAGAAGGCCACTATCAACCAGAGGCAGCTCGGATCCGACACGCTCTCCCTGAACGAGGCCCTCAAGCGGGCCCTGAGACAGGACCCGGACGTCATCCTGATAGGCGAGCTGCGCGACCGGGAGACCATGGAGACCGCAATCCATGCGTCGGAGACCGGGCACCTCGTATTCAGCACGCTCCACACGAACGACTCCAAGCAGAGCATCGACAGGATTATGGATTCGTTCCCGGGCGAGGTGCAGAAGCAGATCTGCAAGATGCTCGCCCTGAACCTCGTCGCCGTGCTGAGCCAGAGGCTCGTCAAGCGGGCGGACGGGAGGGGGCGCACCGTTGCGATGGAAATCATGGTCAACTCCCCGCACGTCTCCCAGCTGCTCGAGGCCGGGAACACGCTCGAAATCGAGAAGGCGATAGCCAAGTCCGACTCGTACTACCGGATGCAGACCTTCAACCAGGCCCTGGCCGCGCTCGTCACCAAGGGGCTCATCACCAAGGAGGAGGCGCTCGAGACGAGCTTCAACCCCGACGACCTCAACCTCCTGCTCCGCGGCATCGTGAAGGGCACCGGCGATTCGAGGCTGATGAAGCCGAACATGGAGAACGTCCCGAGACCCGAGCCCCCGCAGCCCGCCGCGCCGCCGGCCCAGCCTCAGCGGCAGCAGCAGCCTCCTCCGGCTCCGGCTCAGGACGAGGCGCCGAGGCCGAAAATAATGCGCGGGTTCAAGTTCACCTAGCGGGCAGGTCAGGGGGGGCTTCTCGGTCGAATCCAAAGGCCGTTCCCGGCCCGCCCCGGACCGCCTTTGTGGAGAGCGCCATGGGCACTGGAGCCGGGCGGCGGACCGTAGCGGTCCTCCTCTTCGAAGGCGTCGAACTCCTGGACTTCGCGGGCCCTGCCGAGGTGTTCATCGTGGCGGACGAGGGCAGGGCCTTCCGCGTCGTGACGGTCGCCGACCGCGCCGGCCCCGTGAGGACCATGGGCGGCGTCTCGATTTCACCGGATTTCACCTGCGCGGACGCCCCGCGAGCCGACGTAGCGGTCGTCCCGGGCGGCGACACGCGGAACGCCGGGGCCGGCGGAATCGATTGGATTCGCAGGTCCGCGGCGGAGGCCGAGATTGTCCTCTCGGTCTGCATGGGCGCCTTCCTCCTGGCCGAAGCCGGCCTGCTCGACGGCATCGAGGCGACAACGCACAGGTGGGGGATAGAGAGGCTCAGGAAGGCGGCGCCGTCCTGCAGGGTCACGGCCGGGAAACGCTTCGTGGACTGCGGCAGAATCATCACCACCGCGGGCGTGACGGCCGGCATCGACGGCGCGCTCCGCGTGGTCGAGCGCCTGCTGGGGCCCGAGGCGGCCAGGTGGACGGCCTCGGAGTGGATGGAATACGGGGCGCTCCATTCCCACGGGGCGGGTGAGAAGTGATTCCGGGATCGGGATTGAGTCTGCGTCTTCTCCCCAGGCGGATTGCGGCCGCCTTCCTGCCCGTCGTGCGCGGAGAGCTTGCGCTCCCCTGCGGGGCGGAGGCGTTCCTCGCCGCTCTCGAGAGGACTGCATGCGTACCGGCGCAGGCGGACGGCGGATTGGATTCGGGCTTCGCGGTCGTCTCGAGGTCCGCCGGGTCCGTCGGGCTCTCGCGCAGGAGCCGCTTCGCGGCCCTGAGGCGAGGGCCGGACAGGATTCTTGTGCGCGCGGCCGACGCGGACGGCGGGTCGACCGCGAGATTCCGGGCGTCCTGGTGGGCGCGGACCGCGCACAGGCTCGCCCTCTGCGTCTGCGCCGGCGCGGCGATTGCCGCCTTCGGGCCCGGCCTGGCGGACCGGATGGGATTCGACGCGGCCGGCCTCCTCAGGCCGTCGCCGGCGGCGCTTGCCGGCCTGGCGGCGGCCCTTGTTGCATGGCCTTTCGTGCTCGCGGCGCTGGACAAGCCCGGAGTGCTGGCCGGCCTCGAGCCGCTTTTCGATTCGGCCTGCAGGGAGGCCCTTCGGGCCGGGGGCGGGGCAGAGGGTCCCGGGGCTTGATTCCGGGCCGGCAACAACCCGGACGAGCCGGAGCCAAAGAGGTTGGGCTCATCCGGGTCATAGCACGCGCTGCGCGCGCGACACAAGTCGCGCGGAGAGAATGCCTGTCAAGGACAGCGCATACCAGACCTCCGCGGGGGACTGGATAAAGGAAACAAGAGCCTGAGGGGATTTGTTTCCTTAGAAGAAGCACGAGGTGCGACGACGCGATCTCCGTCCGATTGAGCATGCTATTATCCGGATGATGCTTGAAAAGCGCCATGACAGGTCTTTGTGCCGGCTAGCTTGTTTTTTGAAGGGCGCCGTGAACAGTGTGAAGCTCTGGTTCATGCCGCAGCGCGGCATGAAGGACTGCAAAAATATTTTGACGAAGCGACTACTTCCTCGGGCCCCGCTTCCTCCCCTCGACGATGATTATCGGCATCAGGCCGCCGCCCTTGGAGATGTTGATGACCGGATCGTCGGAGGTCCTGACCATGCCGCCCGCATGCAGGCCGGAGTAGGCGAAGAAGTTCTGGTTCATCTTCTTGGGCTTCCAGGTGAGATCCGGGTCCACGTCCGGCAGCACTTCCTCGGGAATGGGCACGAACTCCTGGAGTATGTACTGCTGTTGCGAGGCCTTCTCGAGGAAGGAATCCCACAGCGATTCGGCGACGAAGGGGCCCACGGCGACGTCCTTGCCGCCGAACTGGTTGAAGGGCTTGAGCACGAGCTTCTCCCGGTTCTTCCTCGCGTACTCCCAGATGTCCTTGATTTCCTTCCCGTCCGGACCCAGGGCCGGCTTGCGGTCCATGAGCCTGGTCCAGGGGAGGTTCTCCCTGATTGCGGTCTTCTCCTCCTCGTCGAAGAGCCTGTCCATGAGCTTTGGGTCCTGCATGTGGACCATGAGGGACTTGTTGGACCCGATGACTGCGTGGGGCGGGTTGACGATGCAGAGGGCCCCCCGTCGGTAGCCCTCCAGCAGAGGGCCGATTTCGGAGTAGTGGTCGGACCAGTCCTTAATCCAGCCGCGCCTGTAGCCGACGTCGATGGGCATGCCGTTGGCCCGGCAGTGCTTGCCGTCCCACGTGACGTCCCTCGGATCGGCGAACTCGGCCTTGTAGCCCCTCTCCCGGAACCAGTCTATGATGGCCATGAACTCGGGCACCGTGGCCGAGTCGCGGCCGCCGATGATGGCGATGTTCGGCTTCTCCTTGCAGCCGCCGAAGCCCCGGTAGGCCGTGATGAGGCAGTTCAGGACCTGCGGGATGAACTCGTCCTTGGACAGGGTCCACTTCCGGGCGAGTTCGCGCATTATGGGCGTCTCCTCGACCAGGCGCGTCTGGACGTCCGAGTACATCGGCCCTCCGGGCGAGTCGCAGTTGAACTCTATGAACTTGAGGTAGCCGTCGCCCATGAACGCGTCGTTGCGTGTAATCCAGATGAGCCTTCTCCAACCCCTGTCGATTTCGGCGAGCCTGGTCTCCCATTCGTCGAGCATGAACATGGGCCTCGTTTCGGGCTCGGTGAAGTAGAGCCTGCAGATTTTCTCGATGACGCTCATCATCGCGTTCTGGCGGGCCCTGACGTGCTCCATCCTCTCCCTGCTGATGAAATAGGGGTGGATGAACGTCGGAATGGGGTTCTTGCCGATTGTCAGGTTCCTCTCCAGGAACTTCCTCTTGATGTCCTCGACCAGCGACCTGGCCGGAGTCGAGGGGGTGTTGAACTTCTCGAGCGCGTCCCGGAAGTCTTTCTTGATTTCCTTGATTAGGTCGGGCATGTGTTCCTCCTCTCGTGAAAACGCTCAGCAGCGGAAGCGACCATTCTGCGATAACCCGCCTCCGAAGTCATCAACTCTCCCGCGCCGGC
>JBFZBV010000634.1:0-2805 GCA_041308285.1 Planctomycetota bacterium
TTGTCCCGGTGCACGAGGTAGCCGCCTACTTTGGTCATAGCCTCGGCGATCCCCACCACCTTTATGCCGGCCTGGAGCGCGTGGTACGCCGCTATGAGCCCCACGTTCCCGCCGCCGACGATGAAGATTCTGCGCGAAGCCTTCACGAGGTCCCGGTTGACGAGCGTCTGGAAGGCGCCCGCGCCGAACACGCCGGGCAAATCGCAGCCCGGGAAGGACAGGGCCTTCTCCCGCGCGCCCGATGCGTTCAACAGCACCTTCGGCTTCACCAGGACGTACCCGGCGGCAGAGTCCAGCCCCACGACGCCGTCGGAAAACACCCCGACGCAGGTCGTCCCGAGCCTGAGCCGCACTGAATCGAGCCCCACGAGCTGGCCCGCGAGTATCCTGGCTATGTCGATCCCCCGCGTACCGGCGTGGCAGTCGGCCATGGAGCCGAAGAAAGCGTGAGTCTGTAGGACGAGCTTGCCGCCCGGCCTGTCCTTGTCGTCCACGAGGAGCACTCCGATGCCCCTCCTGCCGAGCTCCACGGCAGCCGAGACCCCTGCGGGGCCGGCGCCGACGACGAGTACGTCCACGTTTTCGACCGTGATGCCGCCCGCCGCGCGGACCGCGTCGTCCGCAGGCAGCGGCGGGTTGCCGGAGATGCTCCTCACCTGCATGCCTATGGCCAGAGGAGTCATGCACCCCTTCACGGGGACGCCGTCCACTAGGAGGAGGCATCTCGCGCACTGGCCGTTGGCGCAGAAAATGCCCTGCGGAGCCCCGCCGTGCGCGTGCCGGCCGAACACCTCGTGCCCCGCGGCGATGAGGGCGCTCGTCACCGGCTCCCCGGCGAAGCCGAGGACGCGCTTGCCGTCGAACGCGAATTCGACCCTGGTCCGCTCCGGGACGTCCAGAATCGGATGCTTCTCAATCCTCGCCTGACCGTCGTTCCGCATCTGATCCGCCGAAAAACAATCAGGGCATTCTACACGCTGAATCGGGTTTGTAAACGGGTTCCACGGCTCTGGCCACCGCGGCGGCCCATGAAGCAGGATGAGATCGCTTCGCGCCGATTGGCCTTTTCGGCGCTCGCGATGACCGACATAAGCCGGTCATCGCGAGGAGCCATGAACCTTGCGAAGCTCCGGTTCATGGCGACGACGCGATCTCATTCCGATTGAGCATGCTTCGACCCGGATGATGCTTGAGGATCGCTTCTAAGAAACACCCCTCACCCCGACCCTCTCCCCAAGGGAGAGGGCGACCTTAGCGACCTGGGCAAGATATCGTAACTCATGGATTCACGATCACTTACCCTCTCCCCCCCCATCGAGGGGGAGAGGGGCAGGGTGAGGGGGCGAGTATTGAATTCCAACATTCTCGACTGCAGATTTTCGACAGGAAGCGCTGTTTCTTGATCCAGTTCCCCGCGGCAGTCTCGTTCAAAGCGGCCTTGAAACCCGTCTTCTTACCGCGCGACTCGCGTCGCGCGGTCTGCGAGCGCCCGCCCGCCCCGCGGGTGGGCGCTCGCGATGACAGGTCTTTGTGCCGGCCAGGTTGTTTTTTAGAAGGGGAATCGGCGCGGCCGGGCCGGAGCGGCAGGACGCCCGGCGCAGGGGGCTACCCCTTGCCGAACCTCTCGGCGGCCCAGTTCCGCCAGACCGAGACTTCCTGGCCGAGGTCCTTGCCGGCCATCGAGCACAGCGTGCTCCACGCCGCCCTGCGCTGGATTCTGACGGTGCTGACCTCCATGGCGAGGATCTTGACGTCGAGCACGGCTCCCTCTATGGCGGTGCCCATTATCGGGTCGCCGATTCCGGCGAAGGCAGCGACTTCCACGTCGAAGTCCTTGACGTAGGAGACCTGCCTGCCCACGAAGATGTTGGCGTGGGGGATGCGCGCCGTCGCGGAACCCATGACCGTCGCAAGGGCCTCGGCGGTGTCCCTGGCCGGGAAGAAGGCGAGCGCGTCGATTGCGTTGATTTTGACGTTCAGGTTCTTCGAGGTGAGGCCGCACATGAGCAGGTCCTTGGCTTCCGGGAACTGCCCCTCGGCGAGCGATTTCACGGAGGCGGACCTTACCTTGGCGTCCGTGTCGGCCACGGCGGCCCGGACGAGGGATTTCGCCACGTCCAGGCCCTTGAAGGAGACGAGCTTCCCTGCTGCAGCGGACCTTACGACCGAGGCGTTGTCCTCCATGGACAGGAGGAACCCCTCCCTCTTCTCGTCTTCGGGCATACCGGCGAGGGCCTCAGCGGCGGATTTCTTCTCGTCGGCGGATCCCCTGCACATCTTCCTCAGCATTTCCCGCGCATCGTGCGGAGGAGCCTCGCCCTGCCTCACGTTGAGCTTCCCCTTCGCGCCTTCGGGAATGTACCGCACCCAGGTCTTGTCCGGCCCTGGAAGCTTCGTCCACACGCCCGGCGTGACCCAGATGCCCCTGACCTTGACGTGGCCGAGCGCCCACCGCGCGGCCGGATTGTCCGGGTCGGACTCCACGACCGCTCCGAAATGCCCGGCGCTCTCGTCCCGAAGCCCCCTCTTCCAGCACCATATGCCGAGGTTGAAATGATTCGGCTTGTCGCCCTGGAGCTTGAGCATCTCTTCGTATTCCGCCACAAGTATCTTGCTATCCTTTATTTCCGCTATCTGGTCCGTCAGGACGAGCGTGCGTCCCATGAAATCCACGAGCACGATGTCGTCGCCCTGTTTCTTGATTTCCCCGAACAGGACCTTGCCGTCCTTCAGCACGACCTCTTCGGCAAGCGCGAGGACGGGGCAGAAAACCATCGCCATTGCAGCTATGAGAATTGAACGCAT
>JBFZBV010000635.1:0-3066 GCA_041308285.1 Planctomycetota bacterium
GAAGTTGTGCCCCCCCGCCACCTGGGCGAAGTCGACGAGGTTGCAGGAGTAGAGCTGCCGGATCTTCCGGCCGGTCTTGCCGTCCATGGAAACGCGCTCGTTCACGCCGTAGCAGTAGCACGTGGGGCAGACCTGGGCGCAGCTGCCGCAGCTCAGGCATTTCGCGCCCCACTTCTTCCACACCTCGGAGTCGAATTCGATGTCGAGGAGGTTCGGCAGGTTCTGGACGTTCACTTTGGTCTTGAACATGCTCGACAGCTTCCGCCTGACGTCGAGGTACTCCTGCGTGTCCTTGGGCTTCACGTCGCTCGTCATCACCTTGCTCAGGAGGATGTATCCGCTGTCCGACCCTATCGACACGAAGTACCTGTCGCCGAGGTCGGTGAGGAAGAGGTCGAAGCCGTGGCTCACGGTGTTCGTCCCGAGAGCCTGGCAGAACCCGCCCTCGCAGGGCTCGTGGTCGAAGCCGACGATGAGGGTGTTGTGGCGGCGGGCCAAGTAGTACGGATTCGGGAACTTCCCCTTGATGAAGACCTTGTCCAGCTTGAGCAGGGCCGAGATGTCGCAGGCGTGGAGGCCGAATATAAGCCGCATCTCGCACCTGTAGGCGATTTCCTTGCTCCAGTCGTCCGCCGAGAACCTGAAGGTCGACATCTGCTCGAAGTACGGCAGGAAGTAGGTCTTGGCGGAGTATTCGGTCGTGTCGTAGTCCAGATCGATTGCGTCGTAACTCTGCACGGGGAGGAACTGGTAAATCGGCTTCCCGTCCGACTTCCGGCCCACCCTCACGGGCGCGACCACCTCCACCGTCTGCATCACGTTCTCGACCAGTGTGCGGAGATCGTCTTTCTGGAGGATTTTGAACAGCATGTGCTATACCTCAGCGTGAAAGGGAGATGGACAGCAGGCCTGGGCCGAGAGAGTCTGATCATGGTTGCCGCGCAGGATGCCTGTCAAGCAGGGAGAGCATCGGCCGGTGCGGCGGGAAAAGCAGCCGGGTTGTGCATGTCTGCGAAACACCCAGTTTGATATCAAAGGCGGCGTCGGAATGCAAGCAAAAAAAAACAGGCGCTACTCGAGGTTCGTGTGCCTTTCTGCCATCTCCTTCTCCGAGATGCCGAAGCGCCTCATGAGCATGAGGACCAGGATGTCCAGGTACAGAAGGAGGCTCTCTTCGAACTTCGTGCCCAGCGGGAACGCGATTGGCGATGGCGCGCTTCCGTCGGCTCTTCCCGCATGGGCGGGAATCGTCACTGTGTGGTCGACGCAACGGGCAATCGTGCTTTTCGGATTGTACGTCACGAGCACCGTGACGGCCTTGGCCTGCTTCGCGATTCGGACCATCTGGTGCACCATGCGCACCTCGCCGGATCCCGAACAGGCGATGAGGAGGTCCTCGGGCTTGATTCTGGGCGTGCTAAGCTCGCCCACCACGTAGGTGTGGAGTCCGAGGTGCATCAGTCTCATGGCGAAGGTCCCCGCAATCATGCCGGTCCTTCCGCGGCCGACAATGAATATGCTCCCGGCCGCGTTGATGGCGTCGAGCAGTTTCTCCGTCTCCAGGGGATTGACATTCTCGAGCGTGCTTTCCAGGGCGGGCAGGATTTCCGACAGGTAGGTTTTCATGGGACCTCTATACAAGCGAATCCAAGTTGAACACCGGTCCTTCGGTGCACGCCGAAGCCGCGCGGCGGCCGCCCGGGGCCTTGACGGGCACGGCGCAGGACCTGCAGGCCCCGAGCCCGCAGGCCATCCTCTCCTCGACGGAAACCTGGCATCCTGTGCCGCTCCGGGCGCTCAGGGTCCGCGGGAGCGCGGAAATCATGCCTTTCGGCCCGCATGCGTACACCTCGGCCCCTCCGCCGGTTCGGCCGAGGGCCGAAGACAGGGCGCCGAGCGCCGTCCCGCGCTCGCCGGCCGATCCGTCCTCCGTGACGGTCAGGACGGGCATGGGCAGGGAAGCGAAGGCATCCGCGGCATATATTCCGGCGGCCGTCTTCGCGCCGATGATGGCCAGCGAGTTGGAGGCGAGGAACGAGCCGCAATCCACGCCCCTCTGCGCGAGGAAGAGGAGGGGAGCGACGCCCATGCCGCCTGCGACAAGGATGTGGAACCGGTCCGGTCCGGAGATTGAGAATCCGCGGCCGAGGGGGCCCAGCACGGATATCCTGTCGCCCGGCCGGAGCGCCGAGAGGAGTTTCGTTCCCGCCCCCTTCGTCCGGTACAGGATTGACACCGCGCCCTGCCGGTCGATGCGGTGGATGCTGAAGGGCCTGCGGAGGAGGGGGTCGCCGGCGGCCGAGGCTTTAATCATGAGGAACTGGCCGGGATTAGCGCGCGCGAACGCGTCCGGCAGAGAAAGGCCCATTTCAAGGACGGAATCGCCCGCGGACCTGTTCCAGATGATTGTTCCGTCCGAAAGGAGCATCTTTCACCACAACGCCTTGGCCCTGGCCTGGGGATCGATATCAGCGAGATACGAAGCGAGTTTCTCGTTCGTCGGCCCGTACCCCTTGTCGTACATGTAGTGCTCCAGAGCCTGTCCCCATTCCTTGGCGGTCTGGTACCTCTTTTCGGGATCGAGCTGCAGGGCTCTCATGATGATAGAGCTCAGGGCTTCCGGCACGTCCGGGTTGACTTTGCGGACCGGCGGTATGCGGAACCGCTCCATCTTGTCGAGAAGGGTATCCGCGTCGGCGACTCGATAGACCATTTTGCCGGTCAGCATTTCGAAGGCGACGAGGCCCAGCGAGAAAATGTCGGACCTCGCGTCTGTCCCCTGGAACATCACCTGTTCCGGGGACATGTAGGGGAACTTGCCCATGAGCGTGGTCTTCTCGTCCGGGGTCGGATGGGTCAGCGCCTTGGCTATGCCGAAATCGGTGAGTTTCACAACGCCGCCGTAGTTGATCATGATGTTCTGCGGAGTGACGTCCCTGTGCACTATGTGCATGGGCTCGCCGTTGGTGTCGGTCTTGTTGTGGGCGTAATTCAAGGCCCTGCACACGCGGCTGATTATGAACGCGCAGAGCTCCACGGGAGCGAGGATTTTCTTCTGGTTGTGAA
>JBFZBV010000636.1:0-9776 GCA_041308285.1 Planctomycetota bacterium
TCCTGGGCGGCACAGGGGGCTCCGAAATATGCTTGAGCATTGTCGCAACGGCGGTGTCTCCCCTGAAGGGCAGTATTCCGGTGAGCATGTAGTACAGCGTTGTGCCCAGGGAGTATATGTCGGTCCTTTCGTCGACCGGTTCCCCCTTCGCCTGCTCGGGGGACATGAAGAACGGCGTGCCCATTATGCAGCCCTCGGCCGAAATCGAGGATTTCTGGTTCACGTCCCTCGCGAGCCCGAAGTCTGCGACCTTGACGGCGCCTTCGCCTGAAATGAGGATGTTCTCCGGCTTCACGTCCCGGTGTATTATTTTCCGCTCGTGCGCGAATCCCAGGGCCATGGCGGTCTGGCAGGCTATGTCCAGCGCCCGGCCCACACCGAAGGGGCCGTTCTCCGCGACGAGGTCGGCGACGTTCTTCCCGTCCACGTACTGCATGACGATGAAGTAGCTGTCGTCCTTCCTGGCGACATTCATCACCGAGACGATGTTGGGGTGTTCGAGCCTGGCGGCCGACTTGGCTTCCCTCAGGAACCTTTTCACGGAGTCCTGGTTGTCCGTGAGATTGTCGGGAAGAATCTTCACCGCGACCACCTTGTCCAGGCCGAGGTGCACCCCTTTGTAGACGGATCCCATGCCGCCCTGGCCAATCTTCGCGTCCAGGCGGCATCCTCCGAGGATTCTGCCGATGTTCGAATCGACGTCCTGGGCCAAGGGAAGTCACCTAAAGTCTGGATTCGTCCGCAAGCGCCCCATGGTCTCTTGGCGAAAATACCCTCGCGGAAATTTCAAAGATATTCCGATTTCACGCGCGCAGCGCGTGCTATCACCCGGACGAGCCCAACCTCCTTGGTTCCGGCTCGTCCGCGCAATGAATCCAACACGCGGGAGAGGACAAAGTTCTGCGCGCGCCCGGCCCTATTTTTTTGGGAACAGGGCTTCGAACGGTCCGGAAGTCTTGATGATTCCCTCAGTGAACTTCGCCCAGTCGAAATGCAGCATGTGGGCGATGGTCGGGAGCATGTCCTCAATCTTGAGCCTCGAGCTCAGGACCTGTCCCGCGGGAATGTCGGGTCCGACGACCACCGCGCCTGGATGGCCTTCGGAAATGATGATGAAGTATCCGTTCCGCTTCATCACGGGGTTCTTCCTGAAGGCTGTCCATATGTTGAAGGCGGCCTCGTCGTCGTCGCGCATCTTCCTGGGCATGAGATCGCGCCTTTTCTTGTCCTCCACCCTCCAGTCCGGCCCGAATCGGACGAAGACAATCTCCGGGTTCATGCTCGACCTGAAGAGCCGCACGGCCAGCTCCTGGAGGAATGCGTTGTTGTCGCAGGAGTTGCCTCCCCTCGCGGCGATTGCGTCCTTGATAATCTCCCTGGCGGCGACATCGTCGAAATCCGTGTCGAGCCTGAGCTTCCCCGGAGTCAGCGTGCTGAAGAGGTTCTTCTGGACGGTTATCGGGTTCTTCACGGATCTGAGCTGCGAGAGGAAATGGTCCCTGACAGCCTCGTCGTACCTCTTGAGGTGGACGGATGTAATCGCGATTGGCCTGTACAAATCGTCCCATTGGGGATGCATGGGGAGATGGTCGAAAATGATGTTCTCCCTGTCCCCGCAGGTAATCATCCAGGCCTTCCCCTGCTTGGCCCCCGAGGCCTTCCTGAAGTAATGCAGCACGGTCGGACACGTGAACTTGTATATGTTGTTGTCCGGAATGATGCCGCCCATCTTCTTGCCGGTCATGAGTTCGCCCGTCCATGCGGATCTCATGCCGAGGCCCATCCAGCCGGAAGACAGCGCCTTGAGAACCGTTCCGAACGGCGCAATCTCGTAGGCGATTCTCGGCATCGTGGTCTCCATCTCCGCGAACCCGAACTTGTGATCGATGCCTGCGCCGACGATTACCACGCACACCGCGTACGGCTCCTTGGCTCCGGCAGGAATGGAAACGCCGGCGGTCAGGTCGTCGAAGGTCTTCTTGACGAGATCCCTCCTCTGGCTTTCCGGCTTCGCCTCGATGTTCTTGAAGATTGAGTCCAGCTGGCCGTCGTTGAGGTCCCTGAGCACGCAGATGAGCTTCTCGAGCCAGTCCCTGGTCTTGAGGTCCAGCGAATCCCATCTTCTGGCATAGTCCATGAGCTCGCTCGAAGCCGTGGGTCCGAGCTTCGGGCCCAGTTCCGTCGCCAGGAACTCCACGTGCCTGCCGACGGGGATGGGCGTCAGTTCTCCCTGGCCGTAGCACACGGCCTGCGGGACGGCGAAGGCCGCCAGGGCCGCCAGCACTAGAAGGCGCCTGTTCATGAACCCTCCGAATCTTTCAGGAAGGCAGCGGTTTGCCGTCCGCATGCGGGACCGGGAAGCCCAGAGCCTCGCCGATTGTCGGCGCGATGTCGTACTGCGTGAAAGACGTCGATACGACGCTCTTTTTCGCCGTGCCAGGCCCGGCTACCACCGCCCAGAGCCTCCTGCACCCGTCGTCCCCGCTCGAATGGGAAGTGAAGCCCCCTGATCCGAGCCCCGGCAGGCTCCGGCCGCAGTCGGGGGTGACGATGAACAGCGTGCAGTTCTGGTACGCCTTGTTCTTCCTGGTCTCGTTGAAAACCCTGACGACGAGATCGTCGAGGCATTGTATCTTGGAGACGTAGTCGGAGAAGGAGCCGCGGTGGGCGATGTCTGGACCGCCGAAATTGATGACCAGGATATCGGGCTTGATGGTGGTCATCGCGGTCTCGGCGAAGTACCACACCAGCTCGTCCCCGAGGGCCTCCGGCCTGAGGGACGGCACCTTCGCCTTCTCGAGGACCGACCTCACGTAGTTCTGGGCGTCCCCTGCGTACTGGGGCGGCGTCCTGTCGGGGTCCTCGACGTGCTCGAAATCCTCGTCCACCCAGATTTTCTCCCTGAGCTCCTTCGCGGTCCTGTATATGTCGGAAGTTGTATCCTCCTCCGCCGTCATCACTTTCAGCAGGTGGTCGTACATGAGGAGCCTCGGTGCGAAGACGAGCCCGGCGCAGGAAGACCCGAAATCCGCGTGGTTGCTCGAAGCGAAGGAGAAATCGAGCGTAGTGTGGTTGATTATGATGGTCTTCCAGTCCGGGATTCGCTTGTTCCCCTTGGCCTGGCGGTAGCATTCGAAGAACGTGGGGAACTTCGGAGTCTTGTCGTCGATGTCCGTTATGGCCGACTTCTTCCCGGTGAGAATCTGCAGGATTCCGCCGACATGGTCAGCGGATCCCTCGTTGTACAGGTTCGTGAACAGCGTGCCGCTCGGAAGGATGTTCTTCTTGATGCCCGGGAGGTTGGCGGCCAGGGGATCCCCGAACGTCTCGGAGTAGCGCACTCCCCCGCCGAAGCACACGAGGACGACCTTCGTGACGTTCTTCCACTCTCCAAACGCTATGGAGGGGAACGCGAGGGACGCGGCGGCGGCGGCCCCTGCCTTCAGGAAAGTCCTCCTGGTTATCTCGGCCATCTTTTCCTCCGGGCGTTCAAGGCTGCCCCGGCCGGATTCCCGGCCCGGGCTAGCGCATTACGATGTCGGCGCCCTCCAGCACGAACCTTATGCCCTCGACTCTGACCTGGCCGTACACAATCACGCGATCGCCCTGGGCGAAGGTCTCCAGCTTCTTCTTAATCTCAGGTTTCCTGTAGTCGAAGTACACCGAGCTGCAGTCGTCCCCGCTCAGGAGTACCTTCCAGTATCTCGACTGGTCGAACTTGGTCTTGGCGGCGTTTTCATCCGGGTAGGACTTCAGGACCGCGACGACCCGTCCCCAGATCTTGACTTTCTTGTCGATGAAGTCGGACAGGCTTCCGCGGACGGCGTCCGGAACGGCGAAGATGAACTCCTCCGGTTTAGTGCCGGGAAGGAGCCGGTTCTTGAGGTCCTTTTCGCGCTCCTTGTCGCGGTTCGCCTTCTCCTCGGGCGAGATCCATTCCCTGGTCTCGTCGTCCCAAATGTCGCCCTTGAGCTTGTGGAATTCCTCGTCCGTGACCCATCCTTTCGAGGGGTCCGTCGGGTGCTCCCTGAGGTTGCGGTTGATGAGGAGCTGTTCGATTCTGAGCGCGGTTTCCGGATTAATCTTCTTCGCGGCGTCGAGGTGGTATTTAGCCTTCTCGAGGAGCCGGCTGTCGTAGTCCACGAAGTCGAGGCACCATTTCCCGTATTCGAACTGCACTTCCGCGTCTTCCGGGTCGCGGTCGTCCTTCTTCAGGCGCCATAGGTTCAGCTTGTAGTTCTGCATCGGCGTAAGGCATTTGCGCGGGATGTGCAGCAGGATGTCCCCGGGCTTCGAAAGGACGACGATGACGACCTCATGGACTTCCTGGACGGACACCTGTACGACGGTTCCGTCGATGAGTTCGAGCTCGTCGGGGAAAGCGTCCGCCGCGAACAGCGACAGCAGTGCGGCCGCTGCTCCTGCCATTCTCGCGATTTTCATTGTAAACTCCGGCGTTTCGGCATCTTAGGCACCGACCAGTACCAGATGGAAATTATCCCAATCCGGCCGCGGGGTCAAGTCATTTTCGAATGGCCGTTCATTTACCTCCGCCGCCGTGAGACCGTTTCGAGACCAGGGCGGCACGGGATTCCCTGATGCCGCGTTTCAGCCTGAACACGGCGTATTCCGCCGCTTCCAGCTCGTTCCTGAGCGCGAAGAGTTCGAGCTCGGTGGCTAATGCCTCGGTCCCTCGCTTCAACGCTTCCTTGGCCGCGCCGAGACGAGTGCGCGCCCTTTCGAGCCCGCCTTCGAAATACTTGAGCGCCCGGCCCGGGTTGCCGGATTCCAGCTCGAGGTTGCCGATGTTCTCATGCCCGTTCGTGTACCCGGGGTCCCCGCTCCCCACGAGGGCGGAGAACTCCTTCTTCGCCCCCTCCCTGTTGCCCTGGCTCCACATGACGAGGCCGATGTTGTTGTGCGCGTCGAGCATTCCGGGATTGGATTCCAGCGCCGCCCTCAACTGCTCGCCGGCCGCCTCGGGGAGCCCGTGGTTCATGAAGAGTATCCCGAGGTTCAGGTGCGTGAGCGCCTTCCGGTCCGGAGGGAGCCCTGCGACGGCGGAAAGCGCCTCCCACGTTCGTTTCGCGTCCGGGAAATTCCGCTGCGCCGACCACCTGTAGCATATGGAGTTCACACGGCCGAACGCGTCGGGCCCCCCGGGGCTTCCGGCGCCCGGAGCGGGGTTCAGCGCCACGGCCCTCAGGTATGATTCCGCCGCCTCCGCGTGCCTCCCTATCCTGTCGAGCAGGAGGGCCATGTTCGACCTGGCCCATTCGTTCTCCCCCTGCAGGGCGAGCGCCCTCTCGTAGGCTTTGAGCGCCTCGGCCAGCTTCGACTGCATGTGAAGCGCCACGGCGAGATACTGGACCGTGAGCAGATCGTCCTTGTTCCTCTCGAGGACGAGCATGAGCTTGCGTTCGGCGTCTGGGAGCCTCTTGTATTTCAGGACTTCAGCCCACCAGCGGGGATAGAGCATCGACAGGGCGCCTCCCAGGGCCAGTTCATCCCTCGGGGCGGCCATCATAAGGTCGAAATACTTCGAATCGGCTTCCTCGGCCCTTCCGAGCGCGGCCAGGCAGTCGGCCACGCCCAGTCTGGCGCGCCACGCGGTTTCCGACTTCGCCGCTTCCGCCGAGAATGCTTCAAGAGCCTCAGCGAACTTCCCCTCCCTGAAGAGGGCCTCGGCGGACCCCTCCTCTCCGCGTACCGCGGCGCAGGGAACGGCCGCGAGCACGGCCAGGACAAATGCGTATTTCAGGGTTTCCATAACCGACCTCCGCGGCACGGGCGGCTCAGGCATGTTGCCTGCGCGCGTCTTTATGATATTATCATATATACCGGGACCGGAATAAGAGGCCGGGCGAAAATTCTTCCATGGGACATGCGTTCGTCCGCGCTCCCCGGATCGGGACCCGGAAGTCGTTCGAACGGATAGTCCTTGCGGATTGTCGGCATGAATACGACTGAAATTCGAATCACGGAAAACCTGTCGGTCGGAGGCGAATCCGGTCTGTTCGTCATCGCAGGCCCCTGCGTCATCGAGTCCGAGAAACTCGTCATGGAGACGGCTTCGGCACTGGCCGATGTCGCGTCACGGGACTCAATACCCCTCATCTTCAAGTCCTCCTTCGACAAGGCGAACCGGTCGTCCATGTCCTCGTTCCGGGGTCCGGGAATGCCCGCCGGGCTCGAAATCCTTTCGAAGGTGAAAACCGGATTCGGGCTCCCAATCCTCTCGGACATCCACGATCCCGACCAGGCGGTCCCCGCCGCGGCTGTGCTCGACGTGATTCAGATTCCCGCCTTCCTCTGCAGGCAGACCGACCTGCTTGCGGCGGCCGCCGCGACCGGCCGGACGGTGAACGTCAAGAAAGGCCAGTTCATGGCGCCGTGGGACATGAAGAACGTCGTGAGGAAAATCGAGTCCTTCGGAGGCAGGAGAATCATGCTCACCGACCGGGGGACCACTTTCGGATACAACAACCTCGTGGCCGACATGAGGTCCATCCCAATCATGCAGGGGTTCGGCTACCCCGTGGTATTCGACGCGACCCACTCCGCCCAGCTGCCCGGCGGACTGGGGGGCAGGAGCGGCGGGATGAGGGAGATGATTCCCACTCTCGCACTTGCAGCCGTGGCCGCGGGTTGCGACGGAATATTCCTGGAGGTCCACCCGAGACCGGACGAAGCCCTGTGCGACGCCGAGAACTCGCTCCCGCTCTCCGGATTCCGCGACCTGGCTTTGAGGCTGCTTGACGTTCACCGGGCCGTTGCGGACCGCGGAGCGGATCCGAGGCGTGGACGGGCTCCAGAGTAGGTGAGCAGGCTTCGATTGAATCATCCGTGCGTGGCCCCGGGAACGGACGCAGCCGCGCCGCCGAGCGCCCTGCCCGCGCAAGTCCCAATTCCCTAAAGAATTCCCCCGTTTCTGCCGATTAACTATAAGGCGCGCATAGACGATGCGATGAAGGGAGAAATCCCCAAGCTGCATGCTCGAAGCGCCTCAGACATCAGACTGGCGGAATTTGAACATCTCGAGGAGGAGGGCATAATGTACTGTCCATTTGTCGATTCCGGTGATATAAGGTGCCGGATTTTCCACACGCTCCAGAACATCGACAAGGCCCTGGGCAGGTGCGCCGGCGAGTACTGCAAATGCCGGGTCTACAGGAAGAAGATGGACGAACCCATCGATACCTCGGGTCGAACGATGAGATTCGCAATCTAGGACGCCTGTGAGACCCGCCGCCTTGCAGGCCGGGATGCACTCGTGGGATTTCGACCTCCAGCACCCGGAGGCAAGGCGATGCACGGCCGTTATTCCTTCCTCGTTCCGGAAAGGGTCCTGTTCTGGGCCGCTTCCATTGCAGGCGCCGCGATAATCCGGGGACTGAGCTCCACGTGGCGGGTCCGTCTCATGCGCGCGCCTGGCGCCGAGCGGGTCAGCCTCGGCTATGCCGACCCCCTCATCTACGTCACCTGGCATCGCAGGATGTTCGGATTCTTCGACCTGTTCGGGAAGCGCCACGTCGGGGTCATGATTTCGCTCAGCAAGGACGGGGAGATCGTCTCCAGGGCCGCGGAACACCTGGGCTTCAGACCGATTAGGGGATCCAGCACGCGCGGAGCCGTAGGCGGCATGCTGGGAGTCCTGAGACGGCTCAGGGCGGGCAGGCCGGTCGGATTCCTGGCCGACGGGCCCAAGGGGCCTGCCGGGACGGCCAAACCCGGCGCGGTTTACGCCTCGCGGGACAGGGGTTCGGCAATCGTTCCGCTCGCATATTCGGCCAGAGACGCATGGGTCCTCCGATCGTGGGACCGCTACATCGTCCCCAAGCCCTTCACGAGCATAGTCATTGTCGTGGGGAAGCCTTTCGCCGTAAATCCGGGCGCTTCCGAGGAGGAGGTGGAGGCGAACCGCGCGAGGCTGGAGCGGGAGCTGGATTCCGTATGCCGGCAGGCAGACGAAGTCTTCGGGCAGGAGCGCCGCGCGCAGGGAGGCGATTCACGGGCCGCGGCTGAGAAGCCTAGCCGCTGATTCGGTCGAGCACTTCGGTGTCGAAAGGGAATCTGCCGAGGCCCTGCTTGGATATGACGATTTTCCCGTCGACTATGACTTCGAAGGCTCCGCCCGTGTTCGGGACAAGCTCCACCTCGATCCCGGTCTTCTCCTTGATTTTGGCCGCCAGACCGGCGGCCCTGGGGAAGTGGCTTCAGGGCTTGCAGTAGTTAATCCTGATTTTCACAATTCATTTCTCCATTACGAGCGCATGCGGGTCGTCCCGCGTCCATTCAATCCGGATTTGCAGGAAAGTCAACGATATCCCGGGCTCGGTTGTCCTCCTCGGAGGAACAGAGGGGTTTACAACGCATGCCTGCGGCAATAGAATCCATGCACGTCGAGGCCTGGCTTGGGCCCCCGATCGCGCGGTGCGGAGGCGGCCGGCAGGCCCCCTGGACCGGAGCCGGACGGATTTGAAGAAGGAAGACACCCGGGATCTCTTCATAAGGTCCCCCGTAGAAGAGTTCAAGGCGTTCGCACGCCACAAGATCGAGCTTCTCGAGAAATTCCGGGAGGTGGACGATCTCAAGAAGTACATGGACGCCTTCGAACTCGGCATGTCCAGGCTGAACGCAGCCATCATGAAAGCGCCTTCCGGTCCGGAGCCCGGCCCGCCCTCTCAGCAGGCCGGCGCCCCTCCAGGCATGCCGGTCGGCGCCGGGGAACAGGGTCCTCCCGCCCGGAATCCGGCTCAAGCGCCGGAGAAGCCCGAGCCCGGCGCCGCGGGTCCGGCGGGAGGCGGTTCGGATGCGCGCGGCGGGCCCGAAGGGAGCGGCACGGGGCAGGCGGGGACAGCCGACGCTCCCGCTCCCCCATCGCCGCGGACGGGGAACGATGATTCTCGAGTGGATTAAAGCGCGCAACTTCATGAGGTTCGAGGATGTCGAAATCACCGACATCCCCGAAGCCGGATGCGTCGCGATTATGGGCGCGAACGAGTCCGGCAAGTCCGCAATCGGTGAAATCATATCTTTCGCCCTCTTCGGAGAGACTCCCAGGGCCAGCGGGCTGAACGCATACAGGGCCGTCAGGTGGGGAAGCCGGAATCTGTCGGCGAGCGTCGCGTTCGCAATCCAGGGGCTGGGCCGCTACGTGGTCGAACGCGAGCTGGATTCCGACGGCGCAGCCGGCGCCCGGCTCACGACGAAGGCGGGCGAAGTCCTGGCCGAAGGGGCGCAGGCCGTCGCGTCGGAGCTCCGCAGCCTGCTCGGATTCGAGTCCGACGAGTTCAGGTACTCGTTCTATCTCGCCCAGGACGAACTCGATGCCGTGGAAGGCGGGCCCGGCACCGGCGCACGGGACGTAATCTTCAAGATGCTCGGCATTGACGTTCTCGAGCGTGTGCGCCGGGAGGCGGAATCCGACCTGTACTCGCTCAAGGAGTCGCATTTCCAGGCGTCCCGCGAGCTGTCCCTCACGTCCGCCCTCCTCGAGAACTTCGAGTACGACCCCTCCGAGACCCAGAGGATTCATAAGCTGAGAGAGGATCTCGAAATCGACAGGGAGAGCCTGGCCGAAAAATCGGACGAGATATCCGATGAAATCCGCAGGCACGCCGAGTCGCTCGACGAACACGTGAAGACCTTCCATGCGCTGGACAGGTTCGGCAAGGAGGTCCAGAGGGAGGTCGTGCTCAAGCGTCTTCGGGCGGCAATCGAGCAGTCAGGGGGGCTCTACCGGGGCCTGAAGGAGACGCAGGAGGCCGAGGATG
>JBFZBV010000637.1:0-4626 GCA_041308285.1 Planctomycetota bacterium
CGCGAAGGCCGTCGAGGCGGCGCGGGGCCTGGCCGGCCTCGAGGACAGGCTTGCGGCGCGCTTTGACTCCTGCCGCGCGGAATTCAGGGCGTCCCTCGCGAAGGCGGCGCGGTCGGCCCTCGAGTCGGGAGACGCCGCCGCGGCCGGCACCGCAATCGAAAAGGGACTCAAGGCCTTCCCGGGCGACCCGGACCTGATGGACGCCTCGGTCGAGCTCAGGAGGATGGCGCTCCGGCCCGAAGGGATGGTGTACGTGAAGGCGGGATTGTATCCCGTGGGCAGGGAGGGGGAAGAGGGCAACGCGCCGAGGAAGGCCGCGCTCGGCGCCTTCTACGTCTCGAAGAAGGAGGTCACGAACGACGAGTTCCTCGAATTCGTGTCCGCCCGAGGGTACTTCGAGGCAAAGAACTGGGATCCCGAAGGATGGAAAATCGCGGGAACCTTCACGGACCGCGAGGGCAGGGACCGGGGGCCGGGCAACTGGTTCGGAGGCGGTCCGCCGCCGAAGAGCGGCGGGAATCCCGTGACGCACGTGTCCTGGTTCGAGGCGGACGCCTACGCGAGGTTCCGCGGCATGCGCCTGCCGTCGGAGGAGGAGTGGGAGGTCGCCGCCTCCTACGACCCGTCCACGGGCAGGCAGCTGCTCTATCCCTGGGGCGACGTGTGGAAGGCTGGAGTCGGCAATCTGCTGGCGGAAGGCAGGGATGGGGCCATGGCCGAATCCGGGGTCTTCGCCGGGGACGTATCGCCGCTCGGATGCGGCAACATGGCCGGGAACGCGGCCGAATGGACTTCTTCCAGGTGGTCCGCCGACGCGCGGCTGCACGTAATCAGGGGCACGAGCGCGACCTACGAGAACCCCGCCCTGGCCGCCAGGCCGTCGAGGCGCACGCAGAGGGCGGATCCCGCGAGGCTCAGGATTGCCGAGGTGGGGTTCAGGACCGCGAAGAGCGCAGGGTGACGCGGCAGCCCCGGAACCCTTCCGCTCAACCTTGCAGCGTATCCAACGGACTGCGGGCCTTGGTCTTGAACTCTCGCACGACGTGCGTGTAGACCATGGTTGTTTCAAGGCTGTTATGGCCGAGCAGTTCCTGGATTTCCCGGATGTCCGTGCCGTTCAGGAGCAGATGCGTGGCGAAGCTGTGCCGCAAGGTGTGCACCGACGCGTGCTTGGCGATTCCCGCCTTCTGCACGGCGCGCCGCACGGCCGCCTGCAGCGTCTTCTCGTGCAGATGGTAGCGGCGCACCTTGCCGTCGGCCGGATCGACCGCAATCCTGTTGGCGGGAAAGACGTACTGCCAGCCCCATTCGCGTCCCGCGCTGGGGTACTTCCGCGCAAGGGCGTCCGGCAGCGGGGCTTCTCCATGGCCTTGGGACAAGTCCTTCTCGTGCAATCCGCGCACTTCCGCCAGATGGGCGCGCAGGTCCGCGTGCAGCGAAGCCGGCAGCAGCGTCGTACGGTCCTTGTCCCCCTTTCCGCTGTGCACCATCACCAGCCCGGCATCGAAGTCCAAGTCCTTGACCCGCAGGCGCATGAGTTCCATGAGCCGCAGACCGCCGCCGTAGAGCAGCTTCACCATCAGCTGGTATTCCGGCTCGACAGCGGCCAACAGCGCCTGCACTTCGGCGACGGACAGAACTGTCGGCAGCTTGCGTCCTCGTTTCGCCCGCACAGTCTGCGCCATCTCATCGAGATCCGTGCGCAAGACCTCCCGGAACAGAAGCAGAAGTGCGCTGAACGCCTGATTCTGCGTCGAAGCGCTGACCTTCTCGACCATCGCCAGGCGGGTCAGAAACGCCTTCGCGTCTCCCGCGGCCGGCGCACCCTCGCATCCGGCCCCCAGCCGGTACTCGAGAAACCGCCAAGTCCAATGAAGATAGGCCTTCTCCGTGCTCTTGGCGTAGTGCCGGAGCCGGATGACCTGTCGGAGACGGGCTGACATCGCTGCGTTGTCGTTCAACCCCGCGGCAGGGATGCCCCCTTCGCCGTCGTCGCTCGCCCTGCGGTACTGGTAACGATAAATGCGCACGGCATCCGCTGCTTGCTGGATCTGCCAAGGCTTGACGCCCGCCCGAGCGCCGACCTCAGCCAGGAACATGTCGAGCGTCTGTTCGAACGTGTATCCGCCATGCTCATGCGCGAAAAGCAGGAAGTCTCGAGCCCATCGAACCAGATGCGGCTGATGTTTCAAAGGTGCCAAGTCCTTTTCGAGCAGGAACTTAGCGTATCCATCCAGGACCGTCTGCAAGCGATCATCGCCCGTGGTCATAACTCGACTCTCTGCCTATACCCCGAATACCATAACACCTGATATTCGATGTTATAGTAATCTGCAAGCCGTTCCCAGTAGATTTTTCCCTGCAAACGGCTTGCTTCGGGCTTCTGTTTCGCTATAATTGAATGGTCCAATAGATGAGGGTTCAGCAAACAGCATTCGACAGATAATAACAAGTTCGGCGCTTACTAACAAAGGTCGAGAATGAGCAAACGGACATGGGTCTGTGTGCCTTGCCGGAAGTCGTACCGGCGTAAACAGTCGCTCACGTCGGTCGAATGCCCGAGGTGCCATGGCCCTTGTGAGTCTGTTGACCCGTATGTTCGCATTCCATCGCCTGAACGAACGAAGGAGTGGGACCAGTTCTGGGCCATATACAAGGCCCAGAAGAAGTCCGAGACAACGCTCCACGAGGCATTGCAGCGAATCGAGCAAGAGAGTCCACAAGTCGCGAAGCGCCGTCGCCGGCTTGCAGCAGCAGAGAAGCGAGTATCCTACGTCGAGAGTATCTCTACGCCTCTGATTGAAACGCTCAACCACTCGGCTGGTTTGCCGGCAAATCAACTCGCCGGCCATGTCGCCAACCTGGACTTCTGGATCGGCGAAGCAAAACACTGTCTTGCGGTCATTGACGGCTATCGGGAGCGGTTTGACCGACTTCGCGTCGGTCAGGCCGAGTACGAAAGGCAGCACGACGTGGTTGGTGCCGCACCGCCGCTTCGGCGTGGTGCCAAAGAGCACACTCGGCAGGACCTTCGAGGAGGAGTCTGCGACGCGATTGAACGGTTTCTGGTTCGTTGCCGTCGGGAGAATTTGCTCTCCGAAAAAGACTTCGAGTCCGCATTGGGCGCGCTCCGCATTCAGACTAAAAAAACCGCCGAACCAGCCGATGCACACGACGGCGGCATCTCGGTCCGCGGTGATGGTTGGTCGATGGGCCGCCGCGTGTGATCGGTATCGTTATGTAAATTTAAAAATTAGAGGAGCAGGGATGTGAAATTCTCAGATAAACTCGAACAGGCCAAGGAAAGCTACCCGTTTGCGTTGTGGGCAGCTAGGTTTGATGACGGATTGGAGCAATATACTCCTGAAAATTTAAATTCTGCGAGAGCCATTTTGGATCGTCTTATAGATGATCTTTCTTCTGCAGGTGAAAATGCAAGCGAATCTGTAAAGGTTTCGCACTTCAAGGTTTCAGTTGAGGCTCTTAATGATCTAAACGATCAGCTTGATGGATGCCTGATTGAGACAGGGGAGCGTGAGGAACTTTGTGAACTTTTTGATGTTATCGCTTCAGCAGCTGGTTTAGATCCGTCTAAATATGGCGATGGTGACGGTATAGCAAGTGAATGGCGCGATTGGTAAAAGAATTTACATAACAAGTCGTTCAAGCTGACCGCGCTACGCGCGGCAGCTTAACTCCAGCGTTATGCCTACGAGGTGATCGAGCCTGGATTCCGGACAAGCAAAGTGATATGCTGGTCTAATATCCAGTTGGAGAGTGACTATGCACGGGAAGAAGCAGATACTCAAGGTGATCGAGGAGCTTCCTGACGACGCGAACGTAGAGGATGCTCTCGAGCGTCTTTACCTTCTCTACAAGATCGAGAGAGGCCTTGCGCAGGCCGACAGTGGCGAATTAATCGATCAGGAAGAAGCCCGCCGTCGGATGGAAAGATGGCTCAAGTAAAGTGGACTCCGCAGGCTCTCGACGATCTGGATGCAATATGTCTCTTCATCGCCCGCGATGCTCCCCAGTATGCCTACGTTTTCGCGGATAGATTATTCCGTGCAGCCGAGCGGCTCGAGGAGTTCCCAAGCTCAGGAAGAATAGTACCTGAGTTCGGGATGGAGGATCTGAGAGAGATAATAATCGGCAGTTACCGCCTTATCTACAGGCTTCACGATGGAGAGGTTCAAATACTGACGGTCCACCACGGAGCCAGGCTTCTTGATTCTGGAAAGATTATGGGCGGGGCATAACAAGCGCGTGCAGCCGACGCGCGCCAAAGATGAAAATGGTAAAATTGGCGCGGCGGCTGACGCGCAGGGCGTTGGGGCATGAACAGAGGAATATGACATGACGTTTGAAGATCACTTTTCGGCATGGTTGACCAATAGCATTGGACAGACAATTCCAGGAACGGTCAAAGCCTTCTGCTTCAATTTGAATGAGCCGGCAGGCGTGAAGGGCGTAAAGTTCGGAATCGAACTTGTCGGGACGAACTCCTTTGACGAAGACGATCCTGACTGGGGATGTGATGAAGCGTGGAGTCCGCAACCACGGAGCATCCCTATTCCTCTCGACTACTCGGGAAGGACGTGGGAAGAGTGTTTGGAGAAGATGAAG
>JBFZBV010000638.1:0-2540 GCA_041308285.1 Planctomycetota bacterium
AGGCGGCCCGGTCGCCGTGTTTCCTCAGATGCTCTGCGACCCATTCGATCCCGAATACAGGATTACCCTGAACGACGTCGAATGGGTCGCAGAGCATCTGAGGAAACACGGCGACCGGGCCGCCTGGATTCTTGGGGGCAAGCTGTGCCGCTGACGTGTTTTCAAAAGGCCCTTTCGCGCTTGCTCTCGGTCAACCGCACTCCCGACAGCTATCTTGCGGGCGGTGCGGCCCTGCACATCGAACCCAATAGCCAGCGATACAGCGAAGACCTGGACTTCTTTCACGACTCGGAACAGCGCGTGGCCGGAGCTTTCGAGGACGATCACGCCCTGCTCGTCGGTCGCGGCTGCGGCGTCCATGTGGATCTGCGAATCCCTGGCTACGTGAGAGCGGTAGTGCGCAAGGGGGAAGAAACCACCCGGGTCGAATGGGCACACGATTCCGCGTGGCGTTTCCTGCCGACGATCCAGGATCCGGAGTGCGGCTACCGGCTGCATCCGATTGACGTTGCGGTCAACAAGGTGCTGGCTCTCGTTGGCCGCGACGAGCCGCGCGATTTGCTCGACACGGTCCACGTGGACCGGAGCGTGCTGCCGTTGGGCGCCCTGTGCTGGGCGGCCGCAGGGAAAGACCCCGGCTACACCCCCGACATGCTGCTGTACCTTCTGCGGCGCCGCGGCAAGCTTCGCCCCGAGGATCTCTCGCGACTGCACCTCGCAGTGCCGGTCAATCTGCCGGCTCTGAAGGCCGCCTGGCTCGACGCCCTGGATCAGGCCGAGGCCTTCCTGCGCGCCCGGCCTCCGGAGGAAATCGGCTGCCTCTACTACTCGAAGTCCCGGAAGACGTTCGTGCAACCGGGTGCAGGAGACGCCGGGGATGCGGTGCCGCACTACGGGCGGCAGGGAGGAGTGCTGCCGGCAGTGCTGGAAAGCCCGTAGCGCAGGGGAAAAAGGCATCCTCGACCTCCCGATGCATGCGGAATCAAACGTGCACGGCGAGGCCCATCACGCCGGCCGCGGCCTCTGCCACGGCTTCGGGATACGTCGGGTGCGCGTGAATCGTCTCCTCTATCTGCTCCGCCGTGAGGCCGAGGCGCACCGCGAGCACCCCCTCCGAGACGATGTCGGTCGCGTGAGGGCCGACGGCGTGGAAGCCGATAATCCTGTTCGATCCCCTGAGGCAGACCACCTTGACCATGCCGTCTATCTCGGACGCCGCGTGTGCCCTGCCGAGCGCCCTGAACGGGAAGGTCCCTGTCGCGAAGTCCGCTCCGGCCGCGGCAGCCTCCTCCTCGCTCTGGCCGACCCAGGCCGCTTCGGGCGTGGTGAAGAGGCACGACGGCATCGCCTGGCTCACGCTCCGGTCGTGGCCCATGGCGTGATCCACCGCCACGAGGGCCATGTGGGACGCGCGGTGCGCCAGCATCGCCCCGCCCGTGACGTCGCCTATGGCCCGGATGCCGGGACGCGGCGTCATGCAGTGCGCGTCCACCCGTATCTCACCCTTGGGGCCCGTGATTCCGAGCGCGGGGTCCACGGCTCCGCCCGCCGGCCTGCGCCCCACCGAAACCAGCGCCTTTTCCGCGCTGAGCTCCCTCCCGGACGAGGTGACTATCTTCACCGCCCCGCCGCTCCGGTCGAGCTTGTCGACCTTCTCCGAGACGTGAATCTTCACCTTCCTCTTCCTGAGCGCCTTGTCTATCTCCTTCACGACCGCCAGGTCCGCGCCGGGAAGAATCCTGGGGAGAAGCTCCACGATTGTGACGTCGGTCCCCATGGAGGAGAATATGGATGCGAATTCGCAGCCGATTACGCCCCCCCCGACAATCACCAGGGATTTCGGCGGAGCCGCGAGGTCCAGCGCGTGGTCCGAATTGAGGACCGTCCGCCCGTCCGGCGCGAGGCCCGGCAGAACCATGGGCTCCGATCCGGTGGCAACGATTGTCGTCGTCGCCTCGAAGACCGTGCCGCCGGCCTCGAGCCGCCCCTGCCCGTCAATCCTGCCCTCCGCGCGGACCACCTCGACCTTGTTCTTCCTGAGGAGGAATTCCACGCCTTTCTTGAGCCTGTCGACAATCGCGTCCTTGCGTTTCCTCGCGACGCCCCAGTCGAAGGACTCGATGCGGGCTTCGATGCCGTGCTCGGAAGCCTTCTCTATCCCCGAATAGGCCCTCGACGATTCCACGTAAGCCTTGGTGGGTATGCAGCCACGGAGCAGGCAGGTCCCCCCCACCCCTTCCTTCTCGACAAGGACGACCGAGGCGCCCCTCTTGGCCGCCCTTATGGCCGCTGTGTAGCCGCCCGGCCCGCCCCCAAGAACCGCGAAGTCCCGCTTCTCGACGCTCATCTCTCCTCCATAACCCGGACACGCCGGAATCAAACGAGATTCAGGTCACGGCTTGCCCGGGTTATAATACGCGCTTCGCGCTCGGTCAACTCCCCGCCCTGTCCACCAGTCACTTCGTTGAAATATTATTGTAGAAATTGAAAGGATATCCCGCTTTTCACGCGCACAGCGCGTGTTATAACCCGGACGAGCC
>JBFZBV010000639.1:0-3994 GCA_041308285.1 Planctomycetota bacterium
CCTAGGTTTGGGCTTCGTGCCCGGTTCCCAGGTCACGAGCTCCCACATGACTCTCGTGCCGTTGTCCCCAATCCTGTTGCGGTCGAGCCTGTGGATGGAAGTGTAGCCGCCGTCGGTGTCCCTGTACCTGACGGCGATTTCCTTGAACAGCTTCTTCACGGTCGTATCGTCCTGGAGGTACGCGAACGCCAGCCTCTCGTTATGGACGTTCTCGACCTTGGCGAGAGTGATTAGCTTCTCCGCGTCGGGCTTGGCTGCCTTGGCCTTGGGCATGGTGGTAATGATTTTCCCGTACGTGAAGAGGCTCGAAATCAAGTTCTTCCTGAGCGCTTTCCTGTGGCTTGAAGACCGGCTCAGCTTCCGGCCGAAGTTCCTGTGTCTCATTACGTGGCTCCCCCTTTCAGCGCGTTCTCGTCCATGCCAAGGGAGAGTCCGAGGTCGGCCAGCTTCTTCTTGACCTCCCTGAGGGACGTCTTTCCGAAATTCTTGAACTCGAGCATCTGCTCCTCGGTGATGGCGACGAGGTCCGCCACGGTCTCTATGCCCTCCGTCTTGAGGCAGTTGGACGCCCTTGCGGAGAACTCCAGATCGGAAATCGGCATCTTCAGCCGATCGTCGGACTCGGCGTCAGCCTTTCCGGCCAGGGTTGCCTCCCTCAGGACGAGTCTTTCCATCTGGACCTCGGGGCCGAGGTCGAAATACTGGACGAACGGGTTGAGCTGCTTCCTCAGTATCTTGGAGGATTCGACCAGCGCGTATTCGGGCGTGACGGTCCCGTCGGTCCAAATCTCGATGAGAAGCTTGTCGTAGTCCGTCATTTTCCCCACGCGCGTGTTTTCCGACCTGTTCTTCACCCTGAGCACGGGGGAGAAAATGGAGTCTATGGGGATTACTCCGATTTCGGCGTTCTCCTCGGTGTTCTCCTCCGCCGTGACGTATCCCCTGCCCCTGCGCACGGTCAGCTCCATGTTGAACTCGCGGTCCTTGCTCAGTGTCGCGATGTGGAGGTCCGGGTTGACGATTTCGAAATCGGCCTCATCCGTGATGTCCTCGGCCGTGACGTCGCCCTTCTTCTTCACAGCAATCTTGAGCGTCTTCGGGGAATTCCCGTGGAGCTTCACCTTGAGCTGCTTGACGTTGAGGATTATGTCCGCCAAGTCTTCGACCACGCCCGGCAGCGTCGAGAACTCGTGCTTCACGCCGTCGATTTTAATCGAGGTCACGGCTGTGCCTTCGATGGACGACAGGAGCACCCTTCTCAAACTGTTGCCTACCGTGATTCCGTAGCCCCTTTCAAAGGGCTCCACTTCGAAGAAAGCGTAAGAATCCGTCTTCGTCTCCTGGTTGCACACGAGCCTCGAAGGCAATTCCAGATTGCGCCATCTGATACGCATCTAAATGCTCCTCACTAACGGGAAAGTAACTCGACGACCAGGTTCTCCTCGATTGGGATGGAGACTTCCTCGCGCGTGGGCTCCTTCACTATCGTTATTTCCAGGCCGGCCTCGTTGACGGTGAGCCACGACGCTGTACCCCTGGTCTTCGCCGTCTCCAGATTCTCCTTGACCTGCTTTTTGCTGTTTTCCTTCTCCTGGACCGTTATGACGTCTCCGGGCTTCACTAGGAACGACGGAATGTCAACCCGCCTTCCGTTGACCCTTAGGTGACCGTGACCTATCAGCTGCCTGGCCTGAGCCCTGGACAGGGCGAAGCCGCCTCTGAGCACCGCGTTGTCAAGCCTCTTCTCTATGATGCAGAGGAGATTCGTGCCGGTGTTACCCTTCTGACGCTCGGCCATGTGGAAATACCGCTTGAACTGCCTTTCCAGGATGCCGTAGAACCGCTTGACCTTCTGCTTCTCCCTTAGGCCGCGCTTGTATCCCGACAGTTTCCCGCGCTGCCACAAGTGCATGCCGGGCGCCTTCTCGCGCCTGTTCATCGCGCATTTCACGGTTTCGCAGCGCGTGCCCTTGAGGAAGAGCTTCACCCCCTCGCGTCTGCAAAGCCTGCATTTGGCATCGGTGTATCTCGCCATCTGCCTAGATCCTCCTTTTCTTCGGCGGCCTGCAGCCGTTGTGCGGCAGCGGAGTAGTGTCCTCTATCGACTTGATTTCGAGTCCCGCGGCCTGTATCGCCCTTATGGCTGATTCCCTGCCGGATCCCGGCCCCTTGATGCGCACCTCCACCTCCTTCACGCCGAGCTTGCGCGCCTTCGCGGCGCACGCCTCGGCCGCCTTCTGGGCCGCGAAGGGCGTGGATTTCCTCGATCCCTTGTATCCGATGGTTCCTGCGCTGTCCCAGCAAATCATGTTGCCGTTCATGTCGCACATCGAGATGATTGTGTTGTTGAAGGACGCCTTGATGCTCGCTATGGCTCTCGGCGAGACCTTCTTGAACTTCTTCTTCGCCATCTGGGTCTATCCCCAACAAAGGACGATTCGATTCCTGTCAATGCCCGAGGGCCTTGACGCTCTTCTTGCCAGCCACTGTCTTGCGCGGGCCCTTCCTGGTCCTTGCGTTCGTTTTGGTAGACTGCCCGCGCACGGGGAGGCCCACCCTGTGTCGCAACCCACGGTAGCACCTGATGTCCTTGAGCCTCTGGATGTTCTGCGACCTCTCGTGCCTCAGCGCGCCTTCTATCACGTAGTTCTTCTCTATGTACGAACCTATCTTGGCCAGCTGTTCCTCAGGAACCTCCTTCGCCCTCACCGATCTCTCGATGCCGAGCTCCTTCAATATCCTGATGGCCGTGGCGCGCCCGATTCCGTAGATGTAAGTGAGCGCCACCTCGATGTGCTTGTCGGCCGGTATGTCTACGCCGCAGAGACGTGGCATTAGGGACCTCCATTCAATGACTTGTCGGCAGTGGCGTCATCAACCCTGCCTCTGCTTGTGGCGCGGGTTCGCCTTGCAAATGACTCTCAGCACGCCCTTGCGCCTTATGATCTTGCAGTTCTCGCATATCCTTTTAACGGACGCCCTGACTTTCAAGCGGCACCTCCTGGGCTTTCATCCCCGGTAGATTATCCTCGCCTTTTCCAGGTCGTACGGGGACATCTCAATCTGAACCTTGTCGCCGGGCAGTATCTTTATGAAATGCATCCTCATCTTGCCCGATACGTGCGCGAGCACCTCGTGGCCGTTCTCCAGGACGACGATGAACCTCGCGTTCGGGAGGGCTTCCTTCACGGTCGCCGTGACTCTTATGGGTTCTTCCTTGGCCATGAGCTGTCTTTCGTCACTCCTTGGTGAGGATTTCCACGCCTTCTTCAGTCACCAGGACCGTATGCTCGAAATGGGACGACAGTCCGCCGTCCGCCGTCACCACGGTCCACCTGTTTGCGAGTTCCCTCGTGTCGTCCGTCCCCTCGTTCACCATGGGCTCGATTGCGAGGGTCATCCCCGCCTTGAGCACCAGGTTCATGTCGGAGACGTCCGACACGAAGTTCGGAATCTGCGGATCCTCGTGAAGGCGGCGGCCAATGCCGTGCCCGACGTATTTCTTCACGACGGAAAAGCCCGAGGACTCGACGTGGTTCTGTATGGTCCTGCACACGTCCGAGAGGAGCCTGCCCGCCCTGATTACCCCGAGGGCCGAGTCGAGCGCGCCCATGCAGACTTCCAGGAGCCTCGAGGCCTTGCTGGAAATCCTGCCGACCGGGAACGTCTTCGCCGCGTCGCCGTAGTAGCTTTTGTATTTCACTCCGACGTCCACGGAGACTATGTCGCCTTCGCGCAGCTTGAGCGGGCCTGGGATGCCGTGCACCACCTCCTCGTTCACGGATATGCACGTGTTGCCGGGGAATCCCCTGTAGTTGCGGAAGGCCATGGATCCGCCGCGGCCGGTGACGAGATTGGTGATTATCCCGTCGAGATCCGCCGTTGATATGCCGGGCTGGACGTTCTTCTCCGCTGCGTCCAGACCCTGGGCCACCAGCTTCCCCGCCGCGCGCATCAGCTCAATCTCCCGCTTCGATTTAATCTCGGGAATCCC
>JBFZBV010000640.1:0-12368 GCA_041308285.1 Planctomycetota bacterium
GAAGGAGTTCAGGCTCTTTTCGATTGGGCTGATAGCCTTTGTTTTTTCCGCCATATGCTATCCCGCCTCGCCCGCATACGCGCAGGAGCCCGCGGCGCCGGCCGCCGAACCCCAGTGGGTCGAGGACTTCGCGAAGGCCGCGGAGGCGGCAAAGGAGCAGAAGAAGGACCTGTTCGTGAACTTCTGCGGGTCGGACTGGTGCGTCTGGTGCCAGAGGCTCGAGGGAGAGGTCCTCTCCAAGAAGGAATTCCTGGACGAAGTGCAGAAGCAGTTCGTCCTCTGCAGGCTCGATTTCCCCAGGTACAAGCAGTCCCCGAACAAGGAGGCCAACGAGAAGACCAGGGCGGCCTTCATGGTGATGGCCTTCCCGACCGTGCTTCTGCTGGATTCGGAGGCGAAGGTCTACGCGAAGACGGGCTACGTCCAGGGCGGCCCCGCGGCGTACCTGCCCCACCTCAAGTCCTTCGCCGAACGCAAGGACAAGCTCGCCGAGATGGACAAGGCCCTCGCGGGCATGTCTGACCCCAAGGCGGACGCGCCCAGGATTGAGGAGATGGTGAAAACCCTCCTCGAATGGGAAATCCTTGCCAGCCGGCCGGCGGCCCTGGACAAGCTGTACGCCATCGACCCGGACAACGCGGTAGGCGCACGCCTCCGGGCGGTCGCATACCGCATGATTCTCGCCATAAGCAGCCACAGCCGCGACCGCGCCGCCTTCGACGCGATGAAGAAGGAAATCACCGGCATCGTGCTAAAAGCCGCGGAAGCCGCGGGGACTCCCGAGGCCGGGCTCCAGGTCATCGACGCGGAGCTGTCCCGCCTCAAGGCGGTCAACGCGGGCAAGGAATCCCTTGTCGGGGCGCTCAGGGAGCTGCTCGCCAAGGTGTCCGAGCTCGACCCGGAGAACAAGGCCGGCCTCAAAATCAAATACGCCGCGGACCTCCTGTTCGCCATGATTAACGACAAGGACGAGGCGGGCGCAGAGGCCCAGAAGAAGACAATCAGGGAGCTCGACCCCAAGAACGAGAGCGGCCAGCTCGAACGCCTGGTCCTTCTCGAGGCGAACGAGATGTTCCGGGCGAAGAAGTTCGCAGAGGCGGCCAAGTGCATCGACGACTTCTTCGCGGCATGCAAGGCCAAGGACGACGAAATCACGCTGAGGTGGGCCGCAGGGTTCTGCTTCTGGCGCGCCGGCGACGGCGCCAGGGCGGTCCCCTACTTCAAGAGGATCATCGAGATGCAGCCCGACTCCGAATTCGCCAAACGGAGCACGGAGATACTCAGGCAAATCGAGGAGGCCGAGAAGAAGAAGGAAGGCGGCGAAAAGCAAGGCGAGTAGCCCGGGCAGGGGTTCCGGCCCCGAACGTCAGGAACGCCGGTCTGCGAATGCGGAGATTCAAGGGAAGCCGACGCGTTATCGGCTCCCTCAAGAGGCCTGAGACTTCAGACCTGTACATTTGTTAGGAGGAACATACATGTCGAGGAAATCCGGGATTCTGGCCGCAATCGTGCTGGCTTTCTGCGCAACTGCGGCCGCGCAGGACTCGGTCAAGACCGAGATTAAGCTGGCGAAGGGGACGACATTCGTGGTGAAGGACCTCATGGAGTGGACCATCGAGGTGCCCATGCAGGGCGCGATGATTCTGAAGGGCGAGTTCGAGCGCGCTCACGAAGTGCTCGACGTGACCGCCGAAGGCAACGCGAAGATAAAGGCGACCTTCACGAGAATCAAGCTCGACTTCAACCTCGGCATGCTGGGCACGGCCGTCTACGACTCGAACAAGGCCGAGGACGCGGAGAAGGTGAAGACCAACCCCTTCGTGGGCCGCTACGCCCTCAAGGGCGAGACCTTCACGTTCGTGCTGAGCCCCGAGGGGAAGGTCGTCGGGGACGTCGAAGGCTGCGATAAAATCAAGGAGAAGATCCTGAGCAACCTCCCCAAGAGCGAGACCGGCGGCGGCGAGGAGGAGGGCGAGGAAGGCGCAGGGGAAGAGGGCATTTTCGGCGGAGTTGCAGACAAGATCAGGGAAGAACTCGACGCGAAGCCCCTCAAGGACGAGTTCAAGAAGGAAATCGAGAAGATTTTCGTCGTCCCTTCCAAGGACGCGAGGAAAGTCGGCGACGCGTGGGACCTCCCCAACGGCGAGGAGGACATCCCCCAGATTGGCGCCATTTCGCTGGTTTCCAACAAATTGACGCTCACCAAGATGGACGGGGACTGCGCAGTGTTCGATCTGACCGCGAAGATGGAGCTCAAGAAGGACGAGGGCCAGATGGCCATGCTCGCCCAGTTCCTGACAATCACGAAGAACGTATACAAGAAGAGCACCTCCTTCAACGTCAAGAACAACATGCTCGCCAAGACGACCTACGAGATCGAGCTCGCTCTCGAGGCCTCCAAGGACCTGCCTGAAGGCATGGAAGGCCTTGCGGACCTCAAGATTGGCATCAAAGGCAAGATTGGCTACGAAATCACCGATTTCAAGGCTCCGGGCTAGCGTCATCCGGTCGACCGCACAAGCCCCGCCCTCCCGGGCGGGGCTTTCTTTTTTTTTCGTTCGGCGCGCGTCATTCCCGTGATTGCGCCCTCCCCGGCGCGGGTGTATGCTATTGGCCTGCCGCCCCAGGATAATCGGGCGGCTGGAATCACCCGGAGGCGGTCGGAATCCTCCGGGGACCGGCCCGCGATTCCCGGGCCGCGCGTGGACCGGAGGCCGGCTTGCAGTACTCGAAGCCATTGGACATAGACCCTTCCGGACCGGTGGTCGGCGTCATCGAACCGCCCGGATCAAAGAGCTACACCAACAGGTATTTCCTGCTCGCGTGCCTCGCCTCCGGCAGGTCGGAAATCAAAAGACCCCTTATCAGCGACGACACGCTGTTCATGCTGTCATCGCTCAAGTACATGGGGTTCCGCATGGCCCAGGACCTGAGCGGCACCGTGGTGACCGCCCAGGGCGGCGCCGGGCGAATACCGTGGAACTCCGCCAAGCTCTACGTGGGCAACGCAGGGACGGCCATGAGATTCATCACGGCCGCGGCCGCCCTCGGGCCCGGCAAGTACCTGATTGACGGCGACGCAAGGATGAGGGAGCGCCCCATCGGCGATTTGACGGACGCGCTGAAGTCCATGGGGCTTTCGGTGGCGTTCCCTGGGAAACCGGGCTTCCCGCCGGTGGAGATATCCGGCGGACCTGCGGAGGGCGGGCCGGTATCAATCGAGGCGTCCGCATCGAGCCAGTTCGTGTCCGGCCTCATGATGGCGGGGAGGTGCATGAAGCGCGGGCTGGAAATCTCCGTGAAGGGCGAACTCGCGTCGAAGCCGTTCGTCGACGTCACGTTGCAGGCCATGAAGCAGTTCGGAGCCCAGGTCGAGCACAAGGGATACGAGTCCTTCCACATCCCCCCGGGGGATTACAGGGGCACGGGAATCAAGGTCGAGGCGGACGCCACGGCGGCGACCTACTTCCTCTCCGCCGCGGCAGTCACCCGCGGCAGGATCACGGTCAAGGGGGTCGGGTCTCTCTCCAGCCAGGGCGATTCCCGGTTCGCGTCAGTGCTGGCGGACATGGGGTGCAAAGTCGAGATCAGCCAGGACACGACGACCCTGGAGGGATCGAATCTCAAGGGCGTCGAAGCGGACCTGCACGACATGCCGGACACGGCGCCGACCCTGGCCGTCACCGCCCTTTTCGCCGAAGGCAAGACCTCAATCAGGAACGTCGGCAACCTGCGCATCAAGGAGTCGGACAGGATTGCCGTGTGCGCTGCACAGCTGACGAAGACCGGAGCAAGGGTCGAAGAGCTTCCCGACGGACTCGTGATATATCCCCCCCGCAGGCCGTTGCCGGCCCTCATCGAGACGTACAACGACCACCGCATCGCCATGAGCTTCTCAATATTGGGGCTCGCAGTACCGGGAATCAGCATCCAGAATCCCGGATGCGTGTCGAAGACGTACCCCGCCTTCTTCGAAGACCTGAAATCAATCGCCACGCCGCCGACCGGGTAATCCTGCGCCGCCTTCCCGATTCCGAGTTACATCCAGGGCTTAAGGCATGTTGCCGCATGCGCTATGGCCAGGTGGTAATTTTATTTCCACTTTTAGCTTGAATTCGACACCTGCAACAGCTAAACATGCTTACTGTTCATTTCGGACACTAGAGCGGCCTGAAGGCGGTCGGGACTTATCTATAGCTACTGTTTCCAGTTAGAGAGCAGACATGGGGAGAAAGGGGAGAAAACCCAGGGATTTCCAGGAGATAATAGTCGCGCTTCAGCGATTCTGGGCAGACAAGGGTTGCCTTCTGGCGCAACCTTACGATATCGAAAAAGGCGCTGGCACCTTCAACCCCATGACTTTCCTGAGGGCGCTGGGGCCGGAGCCCTGGAAAGCGGCGTATGTCGAGCCTTCAAGGCGTCCGACAGACGGCAGATACGGAGAGAACCCCAACAGGCTTCAGAAATTCTACCAGTTCCAGGCGTTAATCAAGCCGGCTCCGGCCGACTCCCAGGAAATCTACGTCGAAAGCCTGAAGAACCTCGGAATCGACCCGGTCAAGCACGATCTCAGGTTCGTCGAAGACGACTGGGAGAGCCCCACGCTTGGCGCCACCGGACTCGGGTGGGAAGTGTGGCTGGACGGCATGGAGATTAGCCAGTTCACGTATTTCCAGCAGGTCGGGGGATACGAACTGGACCCGATATCCCTGGAGATTACGTACGGGCTCGAGCGCATCGCGATGTTCATCCAGGGGAAGGACTCCACCTTCGACCTCGCCTGGGTGGATGACGTCACTTACGGGGACGTGCACTTCGACGACGAGGTGCAGTTCTCCAGATACAACTTCGAGAAGGCCGACACGGCCGGCCTGAAGGCCATGTTCGAGATGGCCGAGGCCGAATGCTCCGCCCTCGTGGGCGGGTCCCTGGCGCTCCCCGCCTACGACATGGTGATGAAATGCTCCCACCTCTTCAACCTCCTGCAGGCCAGGGGTGCGATTTCCACGTCGCAGAGGACCGATTACATGGCGAGAGTCCGAGCCATGTCGAGGAAGGTCGCCGGGGCATACCTGGAGCATCGCGAGAAGCTGGGCTTCCCCTTGCAGGGCAAATTCGAAAGGCGTCCTTAGATGAACCTCAGAGCATGCGTCTTTTCCGCCGCTGCGCTAATCCTGTCAGGCTGCAACGGCGTGCACGACCCGGGCGTGGCCGAACCTGACAGCGCGGTCTCGGCTCTCGACGGCCAGGGGCAGGGCGCCACCGCCGCCGCGGACGAGAACAAGAAGCCCGACGGGGAATCGAACCCGGCCAAGCCGAACCCCGCCGGGACGGACAAGCCCAAACCCCCGGCGTCGGACGAGAACCAGTACATCCAGCAGAACAGGCTCTTCCTCGAGATCATCGGGAAGGGCGACTCGTCCAAGTGCGACGAAATACTCGAAGGCTACCGCCGCCGGGCCGGGGACAAGCCCGAGGACCCGGTGGAGAGGTTCCTCTACGCATGGGCGCTCTTCATCTTCGACAAGGACGACGACGCCCTCACCCACTTCGAGAAGACCAAGAGCCTGCGGAGGAACTTCATCTGGGCCGACTTCGGCCTGGCCGTCATCCGCACCAGGCGCAAGGAGGACGAGAAGGCCGCGGCGGCGCTGAAGGACCTGCAGGACAGCGCCTCCGACGACGTGTGGAAGCACCTCCTGCTCGGCGAGATTCTCATCACCAGGGACAAGCTCGCCGGCGAAAAGCTTTTCGAGGACATCAGGAAGAAGTTCCCCGAGTCCGCCGAGCCGCTCAAGGCGCTCGCGAGGTTCTACGCCAACGAGAAGGACTACGAGCGCGCGCTCAAGCTCCTGGACAAGGCGGTCGAACGGGCCCCGGACGACCCGCTCGTCTCTTTCTACAAGGGGCTCGTGTTCCTCCAGCGCACCGAGCGCGAGAAGAACAATCCCCAGTCGCTCAGGCAGTCGCTGAACGTGGCGGAGCAGCACTTCGAGGAGTGCCTCAAGAAGCTGGACGAGGCGTCCGACCTGACGAAGGTGGTCAAGGCGCTGCTCGAGATGATTGAAATCAACCTGTCTCCCTGGGTCAAGGCGTCGGACCTTGCCACGGACGTGTCCAAGCCCGAGGGCGCCCGAATCAAGGCTGCGAAGTTCCTCGAGGAGATAGGCCCGGCGGTGCCGTTGAAGTTCTGGATGAAGCTCATCGACGTGTCCGACAAGAACCCTCACATAAGGATTTCCGGAATCCGCGGCCTCGCGTTCAGGCCGGAGCCGGAGGCGCTCGACAAGCTCTCGCAAATCCTGGAGGGCGACTCCACGGGGCACGACTTCTCCAACGCCGCCTTCGCCGTGTCCGAAATCGAACGCCAGAAACCGGAATTCAAGTCGGATGCCAAGTACAGGAAGGCGGTTTTCAAGGCCCTCCTCGCCGCGCTCAGGCGCTGCGCGGAAAAAGGCTGGACGCTCAAGTTCGAGGAAATCAGCAACACCCTGAACGCCCACTCGGGCAAGAGCGTGAACGCCGCGAATCCCACCGAGGACAAGATGAAGAACGCGCTCTCGGAGTGGTCGGAAATCCAATCCAAGGAGTTCGCCGCGGAGGGCGGGAGCCCGCCCAAGGACGACAAGGAGGGAGCCGGCAAATGACGGACTTCCTGGCGGAGCTCGGCACCGAGGAAATACCGGCCGGGTACCTCGGCCCGGCCGCGGAGTTCATGTCGGCTTTCGCGGCCCGGAAGCTCTCCGAACTCGGAATCCAACACGGCGCCGTGCGGGTCCTCTACACGCCCCGCAGACTCGCGCTGTCAATCGAGGGGCTCGCGGACAGGGGGCCCGACAGGGTCGACGAGGCCAGGGGCCCTTCGTACGAGTCGGCCTTCGACGCCTCGGGCGCGCCCAAGGGGCCCGCCGTGGGATTCGCCAGGTCCAAGGGCCTCAGGCCCGAGGACCTCGAGGTCCGCGAGACGCCCAAGGGCAGGTACGTCTTCGCCGTGGCGCACAGGCCCGGCGAGGAGATGCCCGGCATTCTCCGGGGCGTCCTCGCGTCGATGGTGCCTTCAATCCCGTGGCCGAAGTCCATGAGGTGGGGTTTCGGCGCGCCGCCGTTCGCGCGGCCGCTCAGGTACGTCTTCGCCGTCTTCGGGTCCGGACTGCTGGATTTCGGCATGCCCGGCGTCCCCCAGGCGAAGGCCGTGCGGGGCCACCCCTTCATGGGCGGAGGCGGCTGGGTGGAAATCCCCTCGGCCGGCCTCCAAGGCTACGTGGACGCGCTCCGCGCCGCGGGAGTCTACGCCGACCCCGCCGAGCGGAAAGCCGCCCTGAAATCGGCCGTGGCCGGGGCCGTGGCCCGGCTCGGGGGGCTGTTCTCGGACGAGAGCCTGCTCGACGAGGTCTCCAACCTTCTCGAGTACCCCGGCGCCGGGGTCGGATCGTTCGACCGGAAATACCTCGGGATCCCTGCGGCGATTCTCGAGGCGGCGATGATTGAGCACCAGCGCTACTTCCCGGTCCGGACTCCGCGGGGGGCGCTCAAGCCCAGGTTCGTAGCCGCGGTCAACAGGAAGGACGGGGCCAGGGGAATCCTGAAGGGGAACGAGCGCGTCCTCCGGGCCCGGCTCGAGGACGCGTCCTTCTTCTTCCGCGAGGACCGCAAGAGGAGGCTGGAGGACAGGATTCCGGGGCTCGCCGGGGTGATGTACCTCAAGGGCGGCGGGAGCATGCTCGAGAAGGCCGAGAGGCTCGCGCGCACGGCAGAGAAAATAGGAACGATGCTGAGCCTCGGCGGGGCGCCGATATTGAACGTGGTGCGCGCCGCGAGGCTGTGCAAGGCGGACCTCCTCACCGAAGTCGTCGGCGAGTTCCCGTCGCTCCAGGGCAGGATTGGCCGGCTGTACGCGGATTTCGACGGCGAACTCCCGGCGGTCTCCGCGGCAATCGAGGAGCACTACATGCCGAAGGCCCAGGGCGGCGCACTGCCGGAATCGGACGAGGGAAGGACGCTCGCGCTCGCGGACAGGATGCAGACACTGGCCGACTGCTTCGCCCTCGGACTCAGGCCGAGCGGGTCGAAGGACCCCTTCGGGCTCCGCAGGAGCGCGCTCGGAGCGGTCAGAATCGCGCTGTCGTTCGGAAGGAGCCTGAGGCTGGACGAGGTCCTCGCCTCGGCCGCGGCAATCGCCCCGGGCATGAAGGCGGGCGCCGACGCCCAGCGCGTCGCCGGCGAGTGCCGGGAGTTCCTGCGGGAGCGAATCTACCAGGCGTGGACCGATCGGGGGTACCCGTACGACCTGGTCAACGCCGCGCTCTCCGCAGGGGAGTTCCTCGACGTGTGGGACTTCGAGCGCCGTCTCGAGACCCTCGTGTCCATGAAGGACCTCGAGTGGTGGCCCGAGCTTGTGGAGCTCTCGGAGAGGACCTACAACATAACCAGGGACTTCGCGGACAGCGCCGGACCGGACCCCTCGCTGGCCACCGAGGAAGCGGAGAGGATGCTGTTCGACGCCGTGGCCGCGGGCATGCCCGAAATCGAGCGCCTAATCGACGCCCGGAGCTACGCGGAGGCCGCGGAGGCCTTCCGCAGCCGGCTGGCCGGGCCGGTGCGCGTGTTCTTCGACAAGGTGTTCGTCAACGTGGACGACGCCGGCGTCCGCGCCAACAGGCTGAGGCTCGTGAAGGCCGCCGGCTCGCTTTTCAACAGCCGCGTCGCCAACCTGTCCCTCGTCGTGACGGGGAGACGCAAGGAAACCCAAGGATGCCAATCCTGATAATCAACGACAGGCAGGGCAGGCAGATTTACGAAATCGCCGAGGACAGGATCTACCTTGGCAGGTCCGGGGAGAACCACGTGATAATCGACGACCTCAAGTCGTCGAGGCGCCACTGCTCGATAGAGAACACCAAGTCCGGGTACATGCTCGAGGACCTCAACAGCCTGAACGGCACCATCGTGAACGGGTCGTTCGTGACGAAGCACAGGCTCAAGTTCGGCGACGTGGTCCAGATAGGCGAGGCCACAATCGCGTTCGAGTCCCCCGACGCGAAAATCAACCTCGCCGGGCCCGCGGAGAAGACCCAGCAGGCCGCGTCGATGACCGAGCCGGCCATAGAAACCGTGCCCGAGGAGAAGACCAAGACGCGGAAGCTCCAGATGAAGACGCCGGCGGAGCTGCAGAAGGAGAACAAGATACTCCGCAAGATGCTGGAGATTAACAAGGCCCTGAGCACGGAGCTCGAAATCCACAGCCTGCTTGCGAAAATCCTGGACTCGGCCATAGAGCTCACCACAGCCGAGCGCGGATTCCTGATTCTTCTCGAAGGCGGGGAGATGCGGTTCGAAGTCGCCCGCAAGTCCGACAAGACCGACATCGAGAACCCCGAGGTCCTCATAAGCCACCACATAACCTCGGAGGTGATTTCGAGCAGGCACTCGGTGATATCGGCCGACGCGCAGATGGACGGCAGGTTCTCCGACTCCCGGAGCGTGCGCAACCTCCAGCTCAGGTCCGTGCTCTGCACCCCGCTTAGCGGGAGGGAAGGCCTCATCGGGGCGATTTACATAGACAATCCCTACGAGGAGTCGATCTTCGCGCAGGACGACATCGCCCTCATGGAGGCGTTCTCCTCGCAGGCGGCCATAACCCTTGAAAACGCGCGGCTCCTCGAGGACAACCGGAAGAAGCACGAGGAAATCAAGGAGTCGTACAAGCAAATCGAGTCCCTCAACAAGGAGCTCGAGAACAAGGTCGTCAGGCAGACGCGCGAACTCATGTCGGTGAAGGAGGAGCTCGAGGAGAGCGTGAGCCACCTCAAGCTCAAGTACCGCTACGACAACATCATCGGCAGAAGCCCGAAGATGATGGAGATTCTCCGGCTCCTGGACAGGATTACGGACGTCAACGTCCCCGTCCTCATCGAGGGCGAGAGCGGGACCGGCAAGGAGCTGATTGCCAAGGCGATACACTTCAACGGCCCGCGCAAGGACCGGCCTTTCGTGTCGGAGAACTGCGCGGCGATATCCGAGACCCTGCTCGAGAGCGAGCTGTTCGGCTACATGAAGGGCGCCTTCACCGGGGCCGACAAGAACAAGAAGGGGCTGTTCGAGGTTGCCAACGGAGGCACGCTCTTCCTCGACGAGATAGGCGACATGAGTCCGGACATGCAGAAGAAGCTTCTGCGCGCCCTGCAGGAGGGCGAAATCCGGCCTGTCGGGGGCAAGGAGACGAAGAAGGTCGACGTCAGGATTCTGTCCGCGACGAACCAGCACCTTTCCGACCTCATCGAGAAGGGGCGGTTCAGGGAGGACCTGTTCTACAGGCTGAACGTGGTGAACATCTGCATACCGCCGCTCAGGGACAGGCGGGAGGATATAAACGACCTGATAGCGCACTTCATGACCAACATCCAGATCCAGACCGGGCGCAACATCGAACGCATCACCAAGGAGGCCATGAAGCTGCTGCTCGAGTATTCCTGGCCGGGCAACGTGAGGGAGCTCGAGAACGAAATCAAGAAGATGATAGCCCTCGGCGGGCCGGTCCTGGACGTATCGGCGCTTTCGACCCACATCCTCAAGGTCGCCGAGCCCAAGTCCGAGATTATGGAACTCGACGGCGGATCCCTGAAGAGCGTGGTTGAGAAGGTGGAGAAGGAGATGATCGTCCGGGTGCTCCAGAACACCATGTGGAACAAGACCAAGGCCGCCAGGATGCTCGGGCTGTCGAGGCTCGGGCTCCGGAAGAAAATCGAGCGGTACGGCCTGGACGCGGAGTGAGGTCCTGCCCGGATTTTCCTCTTGATTAACTCAGGCGGCGGAGCTAGCATGAGAAATTGCGAACATGTTCGCAGAACGAAGTCATGGAATCAGGAGGCTTTGATGAAGTCACTCGGCGCGATGCGGCTCACCCTCGTCCTTTTCGTTGTTCCCGCAATACTGGCCTGCGGCTGCGGCGGAGGCGGCGACGATGATCCTCCCGCCCCTACCCCGCCTTCGCTCTCCAGCGCATCGGCCAACCCGCCGTCCGTCGTGCAGGGCAACAGCGTGCTGCTCGTCGCGCTGGCCACGCCGGGCAGCGGGGCGATACTCTCCGTGACGGTCAATCTGACGTCGATTGGCGGATTGGCGGCCCAGGCGATGTACGACGACGGCACGCACGGCGACCTCTCTGCGGGCAACAACGTGTATTCCTTCGCCTATGCGGTACCGTCTTCCGCGACCCCGGGTCCTGCGACCCTCCCGGTCACGGCCACGGACGCCAACGACCTCACGGCCGACGCCGGCATCGCCGTGACGGTCGTCCTGAACCACGCGCCCACAATCCAGAATGCGACGATTTCCCGCGATCCCCTGCCTCCGGGCGGCAAGGTCCTCATCACCGTGGACGCGGCCGACGTTGACGGCAACCTCCTGTCCGTGCTGGCCGACCTCACGGTCATCGGCGGGGTGTCGAACGCGAGCCTGTACGACGACGGCACGCACGGCGACGCGACGCCCGGCAACGGGACCTACTCCTTCGAGACCGTCGCATCCGCATCCGCGACACCTGGCACGGGCGTGAGCATCTCGTTCACGGCCCAGGACACGGCCGGCGCGACCGCTAACACCAGCGTGACCTTCGACATCTCGTCCAACGTGGCACCCGCCATGAGCGGCGAGTCGGTCACGCCGACAGTGCAGGTCCAGAGGCTCGACGTGATCTTCTCGGTGCACGTCACGGATTCGGACGGCCTGACCTACGTTCAAATAGACCTCCTGCAGATTCTCGGGTCCGCCACCCAGGCCATGTACGACGACGGGACGAACGGCGACGACGTCGCGAGCGACGGCACGTACAAGCTCCGGTACACGATTCCCGCCGCATGCCCGGCAGGGTCGTGGAAGCTGTTCATGACCGCCGAGGACACGCTCGGCGAGACCAACTACGCCTACGTCAACCTCTCGACCCAGGCCAACGACCCGCCGGCCCTGTCCAACCCCCTGGCGACTCCGGCATCCACGCCCCGCAACGAGAACGTCCTGCTCGCTATCACCGCGACCGACTCGGACGGCACGGTCTCGTCCGTGAAAATCAACATGTCCACCCTCGGAGGGACGCCGGCCGAGAGCATGCACAACGACGGCCTGAACGGCGACGCGTCCGCGTCCGACAGCACGTTCTCGCTCCTGTGGTACATCACCCCCGGAGCGTCGACGGGAGTCCACAACCTCGGCGTGACTGCCACCGACGACGATACCGTGACAGACACGGATACGATACCTCTCACGGTCCAGACCAACGTGGCGCCCACGCTCTCCAACCCGACGGCGTCCCCCAACCCGGCCGAAGTCGGCGTCACGGTGAAATTCACCGTCGAAGTGGCCGACGATGCCCA
>JBFZBV010000641.1:0-7694 GCA_041308285.1 Planctomycetota bacterium
CGGGTTCGTGCACACTTATTCCCTCTACGTAATCAGGGCGGAAAAACGGGACAGGCTCAGGGAGCACCTCGGGAAGTCGGGAATCGGCTGCAACGTCTACTACCCGGTCCCGATGCACCTCCAGCCTGCGCTCGCATATCTTGGCTACGCCAGGGGCGATTTCCCCGAGGCGGAGCGCGCCTGCAGGGAAGCGCTCGCAATCCCGATGTTCGCCGGGATGACCGAAGCGGAGGCCGCCGAGGTGGTGGCCTGCATCCGCAGGTTCTACAGGGGCTGATGCGCTCCTGACACGCCATCCCCGCCCGGGCCGGCGCACGTGACGCGCGGACCGCCCTGGCGCGCAATGCCGCGTGAATCTGTCCGGGATATCCTGTAGAATCCAAGGTCCGTGATGCAGTTCATTCGGAGGGAAGAAATGAAGACCAGGATTGCACTTGTACTGTCCGCTGCGGCGGTTGCGCTCCTGTGCGGGTGCACCGCGAGCCACCCGCAGACGCTCAGGTTCCACGACTACCAGTCCATGTGCCTGGACACGAAGCTGAGCCTGGACTTCCGCGCGCATTTCGGCGAGGGCTGGTCCCTGCCCAAGCTGCCAGGCACCAGGGAGGCGTTCGAAAGGGAGGAGTCCGAGCAGTTCACCCGGCCGGGGGTCCAGTTCCGCCTTTTCGCGGACGCGAACTACAGGGATGCGCAGGACGGGGACGTGGTGCGGACCGGTGAATACGCGGTGGTGAACGAGGCGACTTTCGCCGGGGTCGACAACGTGGACGGCGATTTCCGGATTATGCGCGAGCGCGGGGGGGTCACGTTCGGGTTCTTCGTGAACCGTTTCATCCTCGGTTTCGGCCTCGGCGTGTTCTACCACGCGCTGCAGATTGACGGATCGGTGCGCAACTCCATCGACACGATACGCGGATCCCTGCACAACGACAACAACGGGTGGGGCTACCTGTTCTGGCTCGAGATAAGCCCCGGCTACCCGCCGCTCCGGCTCTACGCGACGTGGGCGAAATGGAGCGACTACGGCGGCAAGGGGTACTGGCTGGGCGAGGAGACGGAGTTCGGCATCAAGTACCGCTTCCGCGGGTTCGAGCTCGCGGTCGGATACCGCATAGACGAGTTCTCCGGCCGGACGGACCACGACGTCTACGCCCAGAGCCGGCTCAAGTTCTACCTCAAGGGGCCGGTGGTCAGCTTCGGAGTGGCGTTCTGACGGGCATGGGCCTCCGCGTCCCGCCTTGTCAGGCCTGCTCCGCGGGCCCGGTCCTGGCCGATCCGAGCGCCTCGTCCAGGCGCTGAGCGAAGCGCGCAGTGGCGCGCTTGTCGAGCGGTTTCGGGCCGCCCGTGCGCATGCCCTGGTCCCGGAGAAGTTCCATCAACTCCCTGTCCGCCAGGGATCTCCCTATGGTGTCGCTGCTGAAGACCCTGCCGTCGGGACCGAGGACTTTCGCGCCCTTCTCGAGGCAGCGAGACGCGAGGCGTATGTCCGCGGTGACCACCACGTCGCCGGCCCCGGCGCGCCCGGCAATCCAGTCGTCCGCCGCGTCGAAGTCCCCGCTTACCACCACCTGCTCAATCGAGTCCTTCTTCGGCGCTCTCATCCAGGAGTTGGAGACAAGCACGACCTTCGCGCCGAACCGGGCGGCGACCTTGAATATCTCGCTCTTGACGGGGCATCCGTCCGCGTCGACGTAAATCATTGCAAGGTCTGCTGTTCAGGCTGACGGCCCGGACGCTTCCTTAATCTTCCTCGAGAGCTCGACTGCGGGCATGTCAATCCCGGTCATCCCGGTCGTGAAATTCACTCCGGCCCGAATTTTCTGCTTCTCGAGAGCTGGAAGGTAGTGGGCCACGAAGGCGTCGAGGGCAATCTTGAAGGGTGTGTAGCCGGGGAAATCGCTCTCAGCGCAAACCTGAGCCGACTTTTCGTCGGACCAGAAGGGGACTATCGCCTCGATGTTCTCTTCATATTTCCACGTCGCGAGGCCGACGTTGTTCTTGAGTCCCCAAACGCATTTCTGCTTGAACGTTTCAGAAAGGAAGTTCTTGAACCTCCATTCCGCGTTGTTCAGCGTGTCCCCCTTCATATCCTTCCTTTCCAACCAATCCTTAACCCATTGTACCCGGAAGTGTTATGCGCCCTTCGCGCCTGACCGGTTCCCAGGGAGCGCGCGGCGGATTCTTTGCGCGGAATAGAGATTATCGCCCGGAGCGCCGGCTGGCAAGGAATAAGCGCCGGCCCGGAGATTGCGGCCTATTCATTTCCATGGTCGCGGGCGCCGCAGCGCGGCACGGGAGACTGCGATGCGCGGCTGCGAATCAGGCCTCTACTTGCCCTCCTCCTTGGGCTTCTTCTCCTCCTTTGGGAAGAACATCTTTTCGATGTCCGGCCACTCCGGCTTCTCCTGCTGGAGATCGTACTTGTCCAGCGCCTTTATCTGATCCGGGGACATGAACGCGGACGTGCGGGTCCAGGCCCTGAGGAGCACTGCGGTCACCTTCTGCTGGGACATGGCCCAGTTGTAGACGAGCTTCTCGGCGAGCTGCGCCTTGGTCTCCGGGTTGTACTCCGCCTCCTTGAGCTTCGCCTTGAGATGGATCAGCCCCTCGTCGTCCGGCACTTCGAAGAGGACCTTCATGAGCTCGTTCGACATGTCCCGGTGCAAATCGCGGAGTTTCTGCTCCTGGTCCATGGTCAGGCCGAGATCCTTGGCGACCTCGGAGATGGTCTTCTTCGGCTTGCCGCTCGAGTCCTTCGAGTCCTGGTTCTCCTCGGCCTTCTTCTTCCGCTCCTCCTCCTCCTGCCTGAGCACTTCGCGGACGATTTCCCTGACGCTCTCCTGCTTCAGGGCCCGGCCCGGCCCCGGGGCCGAAGCAGGGCCCGAAGCGGCCGCGGGATCGCCCAATCCCGCCTCGCCCGGGGCAGCGGCATCTCCGCCCTGCTCGGCGGCCGTACCAGGCGCAGCGGCCCGATCCTCCGCTGCGCGGGACATCTTTGCCAGGGCGGCCTCTATCGCCTCGAGCCTCTGTTCGAGCGGGGCGAGCGCCGAACGGTCCGGCTGCGGGGCCGTCGCAGGGCCGGGCTGGGCCTGGGGCGGCGCGATTGCCTCGTCAGCCGGCGACTTGGCCTTGATTATCAGGAAACAGCTCGCCGCGACCGCCAGCGCCAGCAGGAGCGTGTTGACGTACGTGAGCGCATCCTTCATCTCGAATCCTCCACGATTCCCCCGGCCGGGGCCCGGACTGCAGGGCCCGGCGCCGTGCTCCCGGGGGATATGATACAATCGGCGGGCCGCCCGGGATTCGGCAAAGTCGGAATTTTTTCACGGAGGCGCCCATGGACTTGCGCATTTCGATTTTCGCGTCCGCGACGCTCGCGCTGGCCGCGGCGCTGTCCGCGGCGGACGCCGCCGGGGACGTCAAGGTCCGCCGCGTGAGCCTCACTGCGAACGCCCCGGAGACCGCCCTGCCGAAGGGCGTCAAGAACGTCGCCGTACTGCCCCCGGACCTGAAGGGCGAATCGGACGTCGACGTCAAGATGGCTCTGCCCCGCTGCCGCGCGCTGCTGGAGACCGAGCTAATCAGGAGGGCGCCGCAGTACGCGTACGTCGACCGCGAGGCGCAGGTCAAGGCAGCCATGGAGAATCCCGACGCGAAACCGGCTCCAATCGACGCCCTGATTACGGTGTGCTTCACGGCGCTCGCCTTCTATCCGGACGGCCTGCTCCGGGCGGACGCGGAGGTCAGGATCATCATGACCCAGACCGGGAAGGAAATCTCCCTGCTGACATATCTGAAGGCCGTTCCCACGGACCAGAAGCAGGCCATGGGAGCCGAAGCAATCAGGATGCAGGCGATAGACGGAGTTTTCAAAGGGCTCGCGGACGTGGTTGCGGGGAAGCTCGAGGTGAAGACGCGGACCGAGGAGGCGATACTCATCGTCGCCGGGCCGCTCACGCGCGCTGCTGTGGAAGCCGCGGCCAAGGGCGACCTCGAGACCGCGGAGGCGAAGTTCGCGGAAGCCGCCGCTTCCGACGACGAGCGCAACTGCGGGCACTACGGCCTTTACGTGCTCAGGCGCCTCAAGGGCGACAAGGCCGGGGCGGAAACGAGCCTCGCGAAGGCCGGGCAGTAGCGGGCCGCGCCATCCTGCCGGGTGCGTTCCGGAAGATGATCGGAGGACAGCCTTGAAGCCCGCGAGAAGAATGTCTCTGCTCGCCCTGCTGATTGCCGCGTCCGCCGCGGCCGCGCAGGCCCTCGATGCGCCCAACCCGTCGTTCGAGGAGGGCAAGGACCGCCCCGCAGGGTGGACTCTCACCGGCGGGGAGGGATCCTGGTTCGAGGGGGGACATGCCGGCCGGCGGGCGGTCTCGGTGACCGGATCCGGGGAGGACGACAACGCGTGGGTGTCGGACCCGGTAGGTTTCGAGCCCCGATCCCTCTATCGCGTCACTTTCAGGGCCCGAAGCCTCGGGGGATCCGGCGGGACGCCCGTCTCAGGCCCGGTTTTCTGCAACCGCGACCTCGGCGACCTGCCCGGGGAATGGACGCGTTTCGATTCCTTCTTCTTCACGCCCTCGAAGACGGACGGACCCGGCGGCAGGCTCAGGTTCGGCCAGTGGATGGTCAAGGGGCGCGTGGCTTTCGACGACGTGCTGCTCGCTGAGGCGCGCGCGATTCACCGGAAATCCGGCTCGTTCGTTCTCGGCGAGGGGGAGCGAATCAAGGGGAACTCGTACGCGTTCGAGGCTCCGTTCGAATCCGCTTCGCGCAACTATTCCCGTCCCCTCGAGTCGTACACGTGCAGGTTCAACACCAACAGGTGGGTTTTCGGGGCGGGGGACGAGGTCGTGTACCGGCACGACGCAGGGGGCCGATCGCTCCTCAAGGCCGAGGCGGAGCCGAGCGTCACGTGGCACGAGGCCGGCGAGCTCCAGGTCTTCGCGTCGAACGACTCCAAGGCCTGGGCCTTGCTCGGATCGGCTGGAGCCTCCGGCGGCGGGCCCCTGGCGGTGCCAGCGTCCCTGCTCCCGGCAAAGACGGTTTGGATTCGACTCGCCGCCAGGCCCGGCCGGGAAGGCGGCAGGGTCTCGCTCCAGGCCGGGTCCTATGCTTTCCGCGCGGCCGTGGACGGACCGCCCGTGACCATGACCGGATCCACGGTGCTTGCCGCGGCGATCGAGTCCGGGCCGGGAGCCACGGCCGAGCTGGAAGACGCGGGCGAGGCGGCTGCCGGCGCGGTGAATCACGCGACCGTCCGGATCGCGAACGGCTCGAACGGCCCAATCGAAGTCCGGCTCCGCGCGGGGGTCGAGTGCGGCGGGGACGAGACGTGGTCCGAGCCGGTGCGGTTCCGGGTCGAGCCCGGCGCGGCATCCTTCAGGGTGCCATACAGGATTCCCCGATCAGGACCCGCCCTGCTGATTGTCGTGATTGACGGCGGGGCCGCAGCAAGAATCGAGGCGCACCTGGCGGTTTCCGACCTCGGGTCGGCCGGATTCGGTTCGGTCCTGCCCGGATCGACGGCCGGGGTGGGCCTGTGGTGGGCGTCGTCCGGCTGGAAGATCGGGATGACGAGGCCCATGCCGGAGTCGTCGAGCCCGCACGCGATCGTGCGAGCCGCGCGGAACGAGACCGAGGCCTTTCAGCTCGTCGTGAGGCCCGCGGCCGACCTTGCGGGGTTCGAGGCCGGGCCCGGGGGCCCGCTCCGCGGCCCGGGAGGCGCTGAAATACACGCGGACAACGTGGAGGTCCTGCGAGTCCGCTTCGTCGAGGTTCACAGGCCCACGGACTGGTCCGCCACCGCCGGCATGTGGCCCGATCCGCTGCCGCCCTTCAAGGGGCCGATTCGCGTCGCGGCAGGCACGAACCAGCCCCTGTGGGTGCGCGTACGGGTGCCGAAGAACGCGCCTGCAGGTTCGTACGAAGGATCTGTCTCGCTCCGGGCCGAAGGCTGGAGCGCCTCCGCGCCGCTCAGGGTCGAGGTGTTCGACTTCAATCTCCCGGACCGCATGACGTGCACGACAGCCTTCGGGTTCGACCCGGGGAACGTCTGGCGCTACCACAGGCCTGCGGGGGCGGCGCAGCGCAGGGAGCTGCTGGAGAAGTACTGGGCCGACTTCTCGAATCACCATATATCGCCCTACGACCCGGCCCCGCTCGATCCCATAGGGGTGGAGTGGCCGGGCGTCCGGGACTGGCACGGAGGCGCGATTGCAGGCGACCGGCCGCGCACCGGGTCGCGCTGCATGAGAGTGGAGGACTCGAGCGCCACGACCCAGGCCGGCGTGGGGCTGGCTTCGGCTTTCGCGATTCCCGAAGGCGGGCTCAGGCTCAGCCTCTGGCACCGCGCGGACAAGGGGCACAGGTTCATCGTGACTTTCTCGCACTGCGACGAATCCGGGTCCTGGATGTCCGGCAGGAACAACGACATGGAGGCGGAGGGCACGGGAGAGTGGTGCAGGTTCTCGCGGGAGGTGAAGTCCTTCCCTGCGGGCGCGAAATCCGCGCGGCTCACGCTCTGGGCCGCAATGTGGCGGGATGACGGGGCCACCACGGGTACGGTCTGGTTCGACGACGTATCAATCGAGGACGCCGGCAGCGGCGCAGTTCTGCTGGCCGAGGGCTTCGAGCCGCCGGACGCGGCGGCGCTCGAGCCGAGGTTCTCATGGGCTCGGTGGGACGAGGCCATGGCCAGGGCCGTGGACGCGCACCATTTCAACTCGTTCATGGTCCGGATTCCGGGCATGGGCGGAGGCACGTTCCACTCGCGCCACGAGCCGAGCATGCTCGGCCACGGCGAGAACTCGCCCGAATACAAGGCCGCGTTCGGAAACTACTGCAAGGCGCTCGAGGAGCACCTGCGGGAAAAGGACTGGCTGGACGAGGCCTTCGTGTACTGGTTCGACGAGCCGGATCCCAAGGACTACGCCTTCGTCCTGAACGGGTTCCTGAGGCTCAAGGCCGCTGCGCCGCGCATAAGGCGCATGCTCACGGAACAGCCCGAGGCAGCCCTCGCGGGAGGGCCGGACATCTGGTGCCCGTGCACGCCCCAATACGACCACGAAAAGGCGAAGGCGCGCAGGAACGAAGGAGAATCCTTCTGGTGGTACGTGTGCACGGGCCCAAAGGCGCCTTACTGCACCCTGTTCATCGACCACCCTGCTACCGAGCTCCGCGTGTGGCTGTGGCAGACCTGGGAGAGGCGCATAGAAGGAATCCTCGTGTGGCAGACGAACTACTGGACCAGCGACGCGGCGTACCCGGACAGCGCGAAACCGCAGAACCCATACGAGGACCCCATGGGATGGACCTCGGGATACGACACTCCGGCAGGAAGGAAAATCCCCTGGGGCAACGGCGACGGCAGGTTCATCTATCCGCCCGAGGCGGCTGCGGACGGGAATCCGGCGGAAGCCGTGATGGACGGCCCCGTGGACTCGATACGATGGGAGATGCTCCGCGACGGCGTCGAGGATTACGAGTACCTCGACCTGCTGAAAAGGCACATCATCAGAGTGCGCATGTCATTGTCGAACAGGGAGCTCCTGCGATACATCGACCTCCTCAAAGTCCCCGAATCCATCACCGGAAGCATGACGGAGTTCACCAGGGACCCCGGGCCTATCGAGGAGAGGCGGATGCAGGTCGCCGCGGCGATCGTCGAGCTCTCGCGGCTCAAGTGAAGGCTGCGC
>JBFZBV010000642.1:0-6628 GCA_041308285.1 Planctomycetota bacterium
TCGCGCTGCTTCTGGAAAGGCACTCGGCCTCGGGCGCGGCGGAGGATGCTGTCCGCGAATTCGAGGCGCTGAAGAAGGCCTCCGAGAAGGCCAGGGACAAGGGATCGGCCTCGAAGGCAATCGAGAAGTGGAACGCCTGGCTCGAGAAGCACCGCGGGAGCAAGGCCGCGGCCGACGGGGAATCCTTCGCGAGGGAGGAAATCAGGAGGCTCGACAGGATTGCCAACCCGCCCCAGCCCGTGAAGGTGCCCGGCCTCGCGGTGAAGGCGGACTCGTTCGACCCCAAGACCGGCAAGGTCTCCGTGACCTACGGCTTCGACGAGCGGGGCGCCGCGGCCGACTGGATTCCCAGGAAGTTCCACTTCGGCTCGGACGACTGGGCCGACTATGCAATCGAGCAGTTCCTGGGCAAATCGGTCGAATCCAAGGTGCAGGGGACCCTCCAGGCTTCGGGCGGCGGGTTCGTGATGTGGAAGCCGAGAATCGTAGGCGACTACGTGGTCGAAATCGACATCCTGGTCCAGGCGGGGAGGAGCCACCTCCTGCTCGCCGGAATGACCGACAACGGGGGCTACTCGTTCGCCCACGACCTGGACATCTCCGGACTCGCCGACTACGCGAGGACCAACCGGATCCCGATAGACCCGGCCGCAGGCACGGGAATCTTCACCGCCAGGCTCGCGTGGCCGCCGGTTTTCAAGTGCCTCAAGGGCGATCTCGCGTACAAGCTGCCGCCGGCCCGCTGGTATCTCCTCAGGTTCGAAAGGAAGGGGCTCGCCCTCAGCGCCGAAATCGGAATCAGGGGCAGGAAGCCGGAGAAGACCTGGAGCGCGACCGACGACCAGTTCAAGGAGGGCAGAATCGGCGTCTGCGTCATGAAGAGCTCGGTCATGCTGGACAATTTCGCGTTCACGGGAACCATCGACCTCCGCTGGCTCAATGCGGCCGAGTCGGGCCGGGAAGACGCCGGCGACATGCCGGGCGGGGCTCAATAGCATCTGCGGCGGGCTCATGGCCGAAAACGAAAGGCATTACACGACCCACGAGGTCTCCAGGATATGCGGAGTCGCGCCCATAACCGTCGGGAGATGGGTCAGGGCCGGCAAACTGAAGGCGTTCAGGACCGCGGGAGGCCACAGGAGGATACCCGCGTCGAGCCTCGACGAGTTCCTCAAGTCGCACGGCATCCCCGGGGCCGGGACCGGGGAAAGCGCCGGACGCAAGGTGCTAATCGTGGACGACGACCCGGACATGGTCGAAATCACCTCGAGGCAGCTCAAGGCCCTGGATCCGGCCATCGAGGCCCGCGGGGCGCCGGACGGGTTCACGGCAGGCAGGCTCGTCGAATCCTTCAGGCCCCAGCTCATGTTCCTCGATCTCATGATGCCCGGCATGGACGGATTCGAAGTGCTGAGGAGGGTGAAATCCGACCCGGCCACGGAGGGGGTCGAAATCGTGGGGCACACGGCCTACTTCACCGAGGAGAACAGGGCGAAGCTCATGGAGGCCGGGGCGCTGGAATGCATCAGGAAACCCGCTTCGGCGGAGCAGCTCCGCAGAATCATCCTCATGGTCTTCGAGCCGTCGGATTGAGCCGCCCGGGCCGGTCTAGGATGCGAATCCGGGCGAATCGAGGCGGGCGTCCCTGACGCGCCTCGATTTCCTGACGACCTGCCTGCTCTTCCTGATTGCAGGCAGCATCATCGCCGTGACCGGAAGGCTCAGCAGGAGATGGGGCGAGAGGAAGACGTTCCTCGCATGCCTCAGGAATTCCGAAAGCAGGAGCCTGCACACGTTGTCCTGCACGTCCGAGGCGGTCAGGTTCTTGTACATCTCGAGGTATTTCCCCGCAGCCTTTCTCACGGCCTTCATCAGCGGGAGCACCGGATGATCCTTGATGTCGGCCTTCGCCACCGCGGCCGGGACGTACAGGCTCTTCCAACCGCGGAGCTGGGCCCGCCAGGGAAGGTCGTACTCGTCGAAAAGGGGGTCCTCGTCGAGGAAGGCGCCGTTCAGCGTCAGGTCGCGGATTGTCTTTCTCCTGTACAGGGCCGCGTATTGGGCCGCACCGAACACCAGCTCCCGGTTTTCGAACGCATCCTTCCCCTGTTCGCCTTCCCCGCGCTTCGCCGGGAATCCCGAGGCTGCGTCGAACGAAATGCCGGCGGAATCGAGCACTCCGGGGCCCCGGAACATCTTGTACACCTTGCCCGAGGCCGAACCCACCTTCCAACCCGATGCAAGGAGCCCTTCGAGGGTCTGTGTAACGTAAGCCCTGTCGAGCTGCACCTCGGCGTAGATGATGAGGACGAAATCGCCCTTTGTCCTTCTTATCCCTTCGTTTATGGCTCTTGCGATTCCCGGGTCCCGCTTGCTCTGCAGTATGCGGACCGACGGGAAATCGAGGCGGACGAGATCCGCAGTCTGGTCGTGGGAGCCCCTGTCCACGAGGATTACTTCGTCCGGAATCCTCGACTGGCCGTACAAGGCCTTGAGGCAGCTCTTCAGGTAGTTCGCGCTGTTCCTGGATATGATGACCGCGGAAACGGCCTGGGAATCAGCCATCGAGTCCTCATCAGCACGACCGGAATAGTCACCTAAATTGTATCGGGCGATTGCCGGGGGAAAATAACTTAATTCCCGGAAAATGCGGCCGCCTGCCGACCGGTTCGCCCGCCGGGCCGGCCCCGCGGGACTGCGCCAGTCGGTCCCGCTCGCGCAGCCGGGACTCAGGCGGCGGGTCCGGGTTCAGGGTCCGAGGAAGGTCGTTCCTCCGAACCGGCGCCCTCGGCGTGGCTCAGGCCTTCTTCGCGTGGCTTGAATCCCCGGGAGCGGTCCAGGATTTCGCTCGCGAGCAGGCGGAAATCCTCGGCGCCAATCGAATCCGGGGCATAGTCCAGGACGTGCCTGCCGAACCCCGGGGCTTCCGCGAGCTTGATATTCCGCCTTATCCTCGTGGCGAACACGATGTCGCCGAAGTACTTCGCTATGTCGTCCATGACCTCCCTCGACAGGTTCGTCCTCTTGTCGAAAAGGGAGGGTATTATTCCGGTTATGGCCAAATCCGGGTTCAGGCGCTTCTGGACGAGCTTCACCACGCCGGTCAGCTTGGCCATGCCGTTCAGCGCGAAGAACTCGGTCTGGAGAGGGATGAAGACCTCCTTGACCGCCGCGAGCGCGTTCAGGGAAAGCAATCCCAGGCTGGGCGGGCAGTCGACGAGCACGAAGTCGAATGATTCCGGGCCTTTCTTCCTGAAATATGCATCGAGCGCGTCCCGAAGGACCGTCTCCCTGCCCACGGCGGAGACGAGCTCTATCTCCGCGCCCGACAGGTCGATGTTGGCCGGGATTATGGTCAGGCCCCTGTATGAGGTCGGCCTCGCCACTTCGTCCGCGTCCGCGCCCGACACGAGTATGTCGTAGACCGATTTCTCCAGCCTGTTCGAGTCGAAGCCCAGGTGCACGGTGAGATTCGCCTGCGGATCCATGTCCACGAGGAGGACCGAAAGGCCCCTCTCCGCCAGGGCCGCGCCAAGGTTCACTGCGGCCGTGGTCTTTCCCACGCCCCCCTTCTGGTTCATGAGCGCTATCCGTCTCATACGGGGTCTCCAATGCGGCGGCCCGCGCCGGCCGGCTACTGCCCCCTCCCCCCGGACCTGTCCTTCTTCCTCGCGAACGGAATCAGCCTGTAGAGCGTCGGCACGAACGACCACGAGGGGTTGCGGAGCCTGAGGAAGGAGAACAGGCGCGCCAGGATGACCGGGCCCTTGCCGCCCTGGTAGTCGATTGCCTGGACGTAGTTCGCGTGCGCCAGGACCTCCCGATCGACGCGCTCCCTCAGCCATTTCGAATCGGTGGGGGGCGAGAAGTAGAATCGCGGCGCCAGGAGCGGTTCATCGGGCCCGATGACGCCCTCGTCCCTGGCAATCCGTTCCAGCGGCGACCCGCTCTGGATCCTGATGCCGATTCCGATGTAGACGACGTGGTCCCGCGGTATCTCTTCGCCGATGAACTTGAGCGTCTCCTCCACCGTCTCGCGCGTTTCCCCAGGCCCGCCGAGCAGGAAGAACCAGAACACCTTGATCCCCAGGGGCTTGACCAGGTCCAGCGTCTTGCGCACGTCCGCGGACGTGAAGCCCTTGCGCAGGCCCTCCAGAGCGGGGTCGGAGGCGGATTCGGCGGTGATCATGACGGACCTGAACCCGGCGCGCGCGAGAAGACCGGCGAGCTCCGCGTCCACGAACCCCGGGTTGATCCCGGACGTGTGGAACCTGAACCTGCGGGACCGGCGCGAGATTTCGGCGCAGACCTCCTTCGCGTGGTCCAGCGGCGCGTTGAACGTGCTGTCCGTGAACTCCACGTCGCGGAACGGCGACTCGCGGGCGCACTCGTCCAGCTCCTCGCCGATGGATGCGGCCGACCTCACACGGTAGGACTTCCCCTCGATTGAGTTGTACACGCAGTACGCGCACGAGAGCATGCAGCCCCGCTTGGTCTGCACGCCGAAGGACGCGCCGTAGGACCTGTACCGGGAAAGGTCCAGCCACCTCCACGGCCGGGACCTCGGGAGCTCGTCCAGGCCGGGGGGGTGCGCCCGCGGGTTGGTCCTGATTGCGCCGGCCGAATCCTTCCACACGAGTCCGGGCACGGATTCGAAGCCTGATCCGGATTCCAGCGCCTTGAGAAGCCCAGCGAACGCGAGCTCCCCGTCGCCCACGACGCCGAAATCCGCGCCCATCATGCCCATGATCCCCGCAGGCTCGATGCTGAACCCCGGGCCGCCCGCGACGATTGCGCCCCCCCGGCGCTCCCGAAGAGGATCGGCCACGTCCTTCCTGATTCCCTCGAGATACAGGACCGGCGCCACGGAGTCGACGTTGTCGATGTTCCTGATGGACAGCCCGGTCACGTCCGGCTTGAACTCGGACAGCGCCCTTTCGGTTTCGCCGCGGGGGTCGCTCGAGAAGTTCAGGTCTAGGAGCCTGACGTCGTGGCGGCCGAGGTCCGCGGCGGCGGACGCGACAAGGCACGCCCCGACCGGCAGCACCGGGAAGGGGGTCTTCTCCCTGTTCGTGTTGACAATCAGCACTTTCAAGCCCCGTCTCCCCCTTCCTCCTCTTCCCATCTCCTGAGCAGCGCAGCCCTGTTCCTGCGGTGCCGGGCGTAGCCAGCCACGAGGGCGGCGGCGCCGAAAGACATGACCAGGACGAGGATCATCCAGGGGTTCTCCGCGAGGTACACGAGGAGATGAGGGGGCCCTGACTTCACGCTCGCGAGCCATCGGCCCTCGAACTCGGCCGCCGAGCACCAGGCCGCGGCCTTCAGCGATTCCGAGAATTCCCGCCCTTCCGAGAAGGCCGCCACGACCTTCTTCAGGGCCCCCGGCCCGGCGGTCTTCTCGAGGAAAAGCACCGCCTCGTACGATTCCGCGTACGCGAGCTCCGCCCTGCCCGGAGTGTCCGGGAACGAATCGCACAGGTCGCCGAGCGGAATCAGCCCCCCGGCCGCCGCAGCGGCAGCGACCTCGCCCCCGCCGCCCCGGAAGATGGACCCCACGACGAACTGGGCGGCGCCCTCGTGGAACCAGCATGGGAACTTCCGCCGCGTGCGCTCCTCGATGACGCCGAGCCCGAGGTGCACCATCTCGTGGAGAAGGGTCTCGTATATGTTGTTGGCCAGATTGACCCTGCCGGTGTTCAGCACGATGGACCGCCTGGCGGGCCAGGCGATTGCCGCGGACCACTCCCCTCGGGTGTCGGGCACCCAGCGCCGGTAGTGGGAGTCGGGCAGGAGGGCGATTTCGACCTCGAAGTCGATTGGGGTCCCCAGGACCGCCGTCGTCTTCCGCTTCGCGTCCGCGGCGGAACGGACCGCGAGATCGGCAAGGCTCCTGTCGCCGGGGTGGAAGCTCACCCGGACACCCTCGGCGCGGAGGTCCTCGGGGTCGGCCGCCCCCGCGGCCAGCAGCAGCGCCAGCGCGGCGGCAAGCATCAAGTCCTCATCCTGAAGATGAGCTTCGTCGGCACTTCCCTGAACGGCAGGCCCTCCCGGAGCCTTCCCTGGAGGAACCTGCGGTAGTCCGCCTTTATGAACGCGGGGTCGTTCGTGAAGACGACTATGGTGGGCGGGTTCACGGAAATCTGCGTCGCGAAGTAGATTTTCGGCTGTTTGCCCTTCATCCTCGGCGGCTGCTTTGCCGCCTGCGCCGCCTCCACCACCCTGTTGAGCTCCGAGGTCGGCACACGGGTGGTCATCTGCCCGAAGATGTCGAGCGCGAGGTCGATGGTCGCGCCCACGTTGAGCCCCGTCGCGGCGGACACCATTGACACGGGCGAGTAGTATATCGGCGCCAGCGCGCGCCTCACGTGCTTCAGGAACCCCTCCTGGCCCATCCCGGGCGGCACGAGGTCCCACTTGTTCAGCACGATGACGCACCCGCGGTGGTGCTTCACGATGTAGTCCGCCGCCTGCTTGTCGATTCGGCCTACGCTCTGCGTGGCGTCGAGAATCAGGAGCGCCACGTCGCAGCGCCTGATTGACTCCTCCGCGCGCACGCGGCTGTAGAACTCCACGGAGTCCTCGATTGAGGATCTCTTCCGGAGCCCAGCAGTGTCGATGGCCAGGAAGG
>JBFZBV010000643.1:0-8123 GCA_041308285.1 Planctomycetota bacterium
CCATGTGCCACCAAAGCCCCGTGGGCAGGATCCCCGAGTTCTGGACGGTCATCTGCGAGAAAATCCCTTCGATTGCGAAGTACGGACCGGTGAATCCTGTCGCAGACACGTTGCAGGCCGCTCCGGTGGTCGTCTGCCCTGACACGCTGCTGCCCGATGACACCCCTGCGCGGAACGTGCATCCGACCCACACGTTGGACGTGTTGAAGTTGTACGCGACGATCCAGTCCTCGCTTGAGTTCTTCGGAATCCGCGGATAGGGGGAGGAGAAGGTGAAGGTCGTGGACCCGTCGTCAGAGGAATAGGGGCTGTTGTTCGTGCCGAGAAGCACGTCCACGCCCGATATGACCCCGTCGTTGTTGGTGTCTTCGTAGAGTTTCACCGATGAGACGTGCTGGTGGTCCAGCCCCTTTCCCGAAGCGTCGATTTTGACCGAGGTGATGTCCAGGGAGTCGACGTTGTCGGCGGCGAGGTTGATGATGAGCATGACGGAGTCCGCGGTGGCGCGGCTTATCGAGGCGTTGGAAGACGGGCTGTTTGACGACGCGCTCACGGTCAGCGTCGCGCTGGTGTACGTCAGCACTCCGCCCTGGACCGCGAAAGTGCCCAGGGGCGTCAGGCTCTGCCCCGAGCCCTGGCCCGTCGCGGTCACGTGCGAGGCCTGGTTCACTCCGACCTGGAACGTGTCCCCGGCGACTCCGCCCGATATCGTGTACACAACTATCCAGTACACGGGCGTCCCCGGCGATATGGTCTGCGACGTCAGCGTGAAGCTCCGTGCCGTGTTGTCCGCCGTGTACGCCCCGGTCGCTATCTGCGTCTCGCCCCCGTCGAGCACTCCGTTCCCGTTGCCGTCCACGTACACCGACACCGTCGATATGTCGCTCGCGTCGTTCCCTGTGCCGGTCGGGCTCAGCGTGACGGAATTCACCGACACCGGTCCGCACGTCGCGTCAAGCCTGAGCTGCAGCGCGACCAGGGTCGCGGTCGGAGTGAACCCCTGGTTGCCCGGGTCGTTCGCGCCCTTGGACACGGTCAGCGTCTCGACAAGCGTCGCTGTCGGGCTCGGGCCGGAAATGGGGAACGACGGGCTCCCGACCGGTGTTATGGTCGCGCCCAACGGCCCGGAAACCTGCCCGACGGCGCTCATGGACGTGTTCGACGCGAGCGATGCGGAAAACGTGCGGCCTCCCGAATTCGTGAGGCCGGCAGCAAAATCATAGGCCAGGAGCCACGTCTCCGTGGTCGAAGGATTGATGACCTCGGATATCGCGAAAGTCACCGTGCCCGCGGCCACGGCCGGGGTTGAAGATATCAGTGCGTCGCCCCCGCTCACCGTCCCCGACCCGTCCAGGTCGTTGTAAAGCATGAATGCCGACACGTCCGGCGTACCGCCCGATATCACTCCGGTCCCCGAATGCGTGAACACAATCTGCGTGATGTTGATGTTCTCGTAGGAGTCCGCCGTCAGCGTGCACTGAAGCATCGGCTGCCCCAGGGTGCCCTCGACGACGTACGTGTTCCCGGACGGGCAATTCGTCCCCTTTGCCACCGTCAGCACCCCGGTCTGTATCGTCGTCACTACAGCTCCGGATACCGGTGCGCCGGTCAGGAACGCCGATTCAGCCGACAACACGCCCGACGTCGAAAAGTCCGTGTTCAGAGCCGCCTGCACGCTGTACGTGAATCCCCCGGCAGACGCGTTGAAATCGTACACCACTATCACGCTGCTCGCGCCCCCAGCAGGAACGGCGTGGAGGAGCCCGGTGAACGACAGACTGCTGTTGCCGGCCGAGTAGGTCATCGTCGATCCGAGCTTCACGTCCGTACCCGGGTCCAGCGCGCCGTTCGAGTTCGCGTCGGTGTAAATCTCCACGCCCGACACGTCCGCCGCCTCGTTCCCCGTGCCGGCCGAGGTCAGAGTGATTCCCGTCAGGGTCACGCTCTCGGCCGAGTCCGCAGTCAGGGACACCTGCAGCATCACCACGTCCTGCGCCTTGAAGCTGAGGCTCCTGGCCAGGGGGTTCTGCAACCCCTCGTCCACCGCCACGCTGCCCGCAATCTCAGCCATGGCGCCGTTCAATATCCCCCCCTGCACATCCGGCGCCGTGCCGGACACCGATCCCGTGGCGGCCGCGCAGGAAAACGTGTCCAGAGAGGGAAGGAACGTCGATCCGCCCGTCGCGCCGGCTCCGGCGTTGAAATCGTACGCGAGGATGTAGTCCTCGCGCCCGGAAGCCGGAATCGTGCGATTAATCGTCATCGTGACGGTCCCGTTGTCGGCGCTGAAAGCTCCGCTGTCCAGCAGCGTGTCGCCCGCGTCAATGCCGCCGTCCGAGTCCGCATCCAGGTGCAGAGACAGCGGGCTTCCAGCCGACAGGGCGTTCACGTCGTGGCCTGATCCCAGCGCGTCAAACGTCAGAGTCTGGATGTGGATCCCCTCCAGGAAATCCGCCTCGGCCCTCACCTGCATCAGGACCACGCCGGGCGTGACGCCCAGTGGTATGTTCCGCTTCGCCACGGTCGGAGTACCGCCGCTGTGCGCAGGGCCCAGCGAGAGGGTGAGCGTCCCGAGGTTCGACTTCTTCCCGAAATCGGACTGGCCGTCTCCAGGGCCCGGGCAACCTGACAGGACAATCAGGAACAAGGAGAGGAGTGCTGAGATGAGCGTGCAATGCTTCATGGCTGGCCCTCATACAATGTCAATAATTCACTAATTTAATTGTATCCTGTGCCCCGTTTTATTGGAACCCAGATGTTGATAGCATGGTTTCCCGGCGCTGACGTCATGGCGAGGAATGAGGGGCGAATCGTGAAGGACGACATCGCACGGGCCGCGCGGACGATAGCGGAATCCCGCTACGTGGTGGCTTTCACAGGAGCCGGAATCTCCGCCGAAAGCGGCCTGCCGACCTACAGGGGCGAGGGCGGGATGTGGTCCAGGTTCGACCCGGACAAGTTCGCCTCGGCCGAATTCTTCGCGAAGGATCCCTCGTACTACTGGAGGTTCTTCAAGGAGGAGAGGTACCCCAGTCTCATGGCCGCCAGGCCGAATCCCGGGCACGAGGCCCTCGCCCGCCTCGAACGCACCGGCAGGCTGCGCTGCATAATCACGCAGAACATCGACGGCCTTCACCAGATGGCAGGGTCGGAACACGTCGTCGAGCTCCACGGCAACACCAGGACCGCCGCGTGCACGCTGTGCTCGAAGACCTACACCCTGGAGAAAGTCGCGGAGCTGTTCAGGACCAGGGACGTGCCGCTCTGCCTCGTGTGCGGCGGCGTGCTCAGGACGCTCGTCGTGCTCTTCGGCGAACCCCTGCCCCAGGAGGCGTTGAGGGAATCCTTCAGGCAGGCGTCGGCATGCGATGCGATGCTGTGCGTGGGGTCGTCTCTCGCCGTCTACCCCGCCGCCGGAATGCCGCAGATAGCGGCGGAGAGGGGGGCGGCGCTGATAATCGTCAATCCCGACCCGACGCCGCTCGATTCCGCCGCCAGGTTCGTCCTGCGTGGCAAGGCCGGGGAGATACTGCCGAGGATTCTCTAGCCGGCATCTGCGGGGAATGCGGCGCGTGGCGCGCCGGCCGTCGGCTGGAACCGGCGGAATCGCGGCTTCCATGCGTCTGGAAACCGCATCCGGCACCGGTTCCGCGCCTCAGCCCCGGAGGAGGGATTCGCAGTCCGGCTGCCGATTCCCGCCGGCCGGCGCAGCGCCCGGGAGTCTTCTACTCCACCGATATCTTGCGGACCGTCTTGTTCCCGAGCGAGTCGGTCTCAACCACCGTGATGAACTTCGCCCCGTTGGCGACCTGGACCTTCACCTGGTAATGGCCGGTATCGTCGACCTTGACTTCCTTGCCGTCTATCGTCACCGATCCGTTCGGGTCGTCTATTTTGCCTTGCACCAGCACCGACCGCCCCGTCGGTTCGGCAGGCTCCTCGTCCGAGGCCACGTTCACGGTTATCCTGCTTTCGGCGACCTCCCCGGTCCCCGACTTCACCACGGCCACGATTTCGTTGGACCCGTTCCTGCACTGAATCAGGGCTTTGAACCTGTTCTGGCCCTTCATGGGCACCGCGGTGACGCCGTTGACCACGACCGATTCGGGCCGGCCCTTCTTGACCTCGACGCCGACCCACACCTTGGACGTGCTGAGATTCGCGCCGTTGCGCGGCAGCAGAATCTCGACCGCCAGGCCGCTCCTGGGCCTCATGCGGCTCAGGATGAGGGTCGTGCTGCCGAGGAAATCCATCTCCAGCCCCTCGATTTTCTGCACCTCGTCCACGAAGCATTCCAGTGTGCCCTTGAGCCTGACGCCGAGCTTCATCTCGCCGTTGCCGTAATAGAGCGTCTCGACGTATTCGACGCAAGAGAGGGCTTTCACCTTGGTTTCCACGAGCTGTTTCATCTCCGGGGATATTCCGGCAATCTGGAAATGGACGTTGTACTTCCCGATGGACTCGCTCGGCACGCCTCCTGGAGCCTCCGTCTTGTCGCCGGGAGCGCCGGGGACGTCCTCCGGCTTGTCGGACGCCCTTACGTCCACCATGTCGTCGGGCTCCTCCGCGGGCTCGGGCTCCGGCGCCTCGGATCCTGCGCCGCGGTCGGCGGGCTGGACCACGGATTCCTCGTCGTCCCAGACCGACCCTTCGACGCCGGTATCGCCTTCTTCCCCGTACCTGTAGCGTTCGTCCATGTAATAGCATCCCGCAATCATGGCCAAGCAGGCGGCTGCGGCGACGCATCTAGCTGCGATTTCCTTCATGTCGAGAATCCTCAAAAGAGATTCCGCACCGGGCGGAATCATCCCTGCCTCCTGGGGGGGAAAGGGTTGCGCGCCTTGCAGGCGCTCACGAATTATTGTATTGAATTATATCACCATTTTTCCTCCAATTCAAGCGAAGGGCGGCTGCGGCCTGAGACGCGTCAGCGGCGCGCTTCGAGCCCCTCGGACTACCCGGCGCGGCGGACCGGCTGAGAATGAGCTTCGAAGAATCCGAAAAATACGAGTACGCCCAGGGCATCGTCGACAGGCTCGTGAGCCGGGGACACAGGGCGCTCTTCGTCGGCGGATGGGTGAGGGACGTCATGGTCCTCGGCGTCGCCAGGGACAGGGACATCGACATAGCCACGTCCGCGCACCCCGAGGAAATCCAGGCGCTCTTCCCGCGCACGATAGGAATCGGGGAGAAGTTCGGCGTCGTCCTGGTCGTGGAAAACGGCGTGCCGTTCGAAGTCGCCACGTTCAGGAAGGACATGGGCTACACTGACGGCCGGCACCCCGACGAGGTGGCCTACTCCGATTCCCCGGAAGAGGACGTGCTGCGCCGGGACTTCACCTGCAACGGGCTCTTCTACGATCCCCTGTCCGGGGACATGCTCGACTTCGTCGACGGCGTGGGCGACATCAAACGCAAGGTCCTTCGGTGCATCGGCGAACCCGGGGACCGCTTCGACGAGGATTATCTCCGCATGCTCAGGGCCGCGAGGTTCGCGAAACAGCTCGGATTCGCGATGGACGAGAAGACCAGGCAGGCAATCCTGGCGAGGTCTTCGCTCATCACGGAGATATCCGCCGAGCGGATTCGCGAGGAGGTCAAGAGGATTGTCGCCCCCCCGGGCGGCGGGCTCGGCCTCAGGACCATGGACTCGCTCGGCCTGCTCGAGGCGGTGCTCCCCGAGGTCCACGCAATGAAGGGCGTGGCGCAGCCCCCGGAATTCCACCCGGAAGGGGACGTCTTCGAGCACACCTGCCTCACCCTGGACAACATATCCTCCGATTCGGTCCCGCTCGCCATGGCGGCGCTCCTGCACGACACGGGCAAGCCCGCCACCGCGGTCCTGAAGGACCGAATCAGGTTCAGCGGCCACTGCCTGAAGAGCGCGGAAATTACAGCCTCCGTCATGGCCCGCCTGCGTTTCTCGAACCTCGACGCCGAGGAGACGGTCGATCTCGTCGCCCATCACATGGACTTCGTCGACGTCGAAAAGATGAGGCCTGCGACGCTCAAAAGGCTGCTCCGCAAGGACAATGCAGCCGATCACCTGGAGCTCCACAGGGCCGACTGCCTCGCGAGCCACGGCAGGCTCGACCACTACGAATTCGCAGCCAAGGCTCTCGCCGGCATGACGAAGGAGGACCTCAAGCCCCCGCCGCTGATTACCGGCATGGACCTCATCGAAATCGGGCTCGAGCCCGGGCCTGTCTTCCGAACCATACTCTCGGCGGTCGAGGAGGCGCAGCTTGACGGCAGGATGAAGACGCGGGAAGAAGCGCTGTCCGAGGCGAGGCGCATCGCCTCCGCGGAGGGCCGCGCATGAATCCGCGAAGCGCCGCTTTCGCCGCCCTCTCCTTCGCCGCTCTCTCAGCCTGCGGCTGCTCCGGCGACATCCTGAGGGACATCGGCGGGGCGAACCCGCTGTTCGCCAGGATTTCGTCGCCCGGGGAGAACGAACTCCTGGCCATGCAACCCGGGGACCGCTATGCGGAGTGCTACAGGGGCCTGCTGAGCGAGGCCATGAACCTGGCGAGGGGGGCCGAGGAGTGGAGCGACGTCAGGGCCAGGAACGCCGCCGAACGGATTGTCAGGCATCTCGTCCTCATGCTCGGCGCGGCGGACGACAGGGAGATTGAAGCCAGGATTGTGGGAATGATTCGGGCCTTCATCAGAATCGGCGAACGCATCCTTCTCGGGTCCAAGGACTCCTCGAAGGCGCGCAAGGTCCGCGAACTCCGCGATGCATGCGCGCAGGACCTGTCCCCGGCCCTGGTGAAGGGGTACGCCGCCTCGCCGGCCCCCGACCGGGGGAAACCCTCCGCCGGGGTCGTCGTGAGGAAGAGGACCGAGACCGTCCTCGAGGGCGGAGCCGAGGTGACCAAGCTGTTCCTCGCGGTGCGGCGCGCCGACGGGTCGGTGTTCGACGCCGAAGTCACTGCCGCCGAATTCGGCTCGGCCCAGGTCGGATCGGAATACAAGCCAGGCGGATGACGAGGTGTTTCGGCGCCTTCCCGGTTCCCGCAGGCGGCCCTACATCGCCGCGCTCCGGAGGATTCTCTGGAGGTTCCTCCTGCCGCGGAAGATTAGGATTTTGACCTTGTTCATGGTGCAGTTCATCATCCGCGATATCTCTGCGTACTTGAACCCCTTGAGATCGCGCATGAGGACGGCGTTGCGCTGCGAGTCGGGAAGCCTGTCAATCAGCGAGCGGATTCTGAATGCCTTCTCCTCGGAAATGAGCTTTTCGCAGGGCGCGTCGTCGTGCGATTCTGCGATGTCCTCGCCCATGTTGGAGAGCGTGACTTCGGACCGCATGGCTCCGGGCGGCGACAGCTTCGCCCTCCTCCTTATGGAGTCGATGCAGAGGTTCGTCAGTATCTTGTAGAAATACGTGGAGAAACGGTTCTTCTCGAGGTATCTGTCGAGCGAATTGAACAGGTTTATGAACCCTTCCTGGACCATGTCCTCGGCCAGCTGGTGATCGTTCAGGAACCTGTAGCAGAACCTCACGCCGGGGTCCCTGTACTTCCTGATGATTTTCTCGAACGCGGCCTCGTCTCCCCGTGCCGCCTTGGCCACGAGAACCCTGTCCTGATCGGAAGATTTCATGATTGTCTCCCAAGGATGAGATTGTTTTCTCTGCCGAGTGAGTATCGCATGGATTAGTGAAGGCTGCAACTCGCATTCCAAGAGTGACCGGATAATTACAAATGATTATCCTCAATAGCCTCAGTATGTTACGAAGAAATCAATAGGCATGCGGAAATAAAATTGCCATATGAATTGATATGTTGGTTACCACAAATCGAATACTTGGTAACCGAATCAGCGAATCAGTATTCCTCTTCGCTGAAGAAGGGATGGTCCTTTTCGAGCTTCACCTTGAACAGGGCGAAGCCGACTGTCTGGGGATTGTTCCGTCTCGAAACGATGAGCAGCACCCAGGTGCCCCGGCCGACCGCGTCGAAGGACTGCTTGCGGTCCCAGACGAATTCGCCGGGCCCGGGCTCGGCGGCGGCCCTGGCGGCGGTGCGGAACTTGAGGGTCGTAGGGCAGAAGAATTCGGCGTCAATCCGATACTCGGCGGCGGAGAATGCCGGCATCGAGGCATCCCTTGCCATACG